>DATINU010000335.1:0-9926 GCA_035473955.1 Allosphingosinicella sp. | reverse complement strand
TCCGCAAGCCGGTTTCGTGCGCGAGCACCCGCACCTGCGCCGCGATTTCACCGGCGGACAAGTTGCGCACCAGGCCCATCTTTCCCGTGAGGCAGAACGCGCAATTCATCGCGCAGCCCACCTGCGTGGACACGCAGAAGGTCTGGCTGGGGGTATCGGGAATAAACACCGATTCGATGCGCCGGCGGTCCTCCAGCTCCAGAAGAAACTTCACCGTGCCGTCTTCGCCGACGGCCACGCCCCCGGGCGCTACCGGGCGGAGACGGTCAGGAACATCGACGCCTGGTACACGGCGTTCAACGTACGGGCGGGCCAGCGGCTGTATCTCGCGCCGGCGGATCGCGTGCGGATCTGGTAGCTTGAGCCGTCGAGCGCAGTGACGCCGGCGCGCAGCGCCGCCGGAACAGCGCGAAGAGGGGCGAAAGCCGGCCAGCCTCGCGAAGTGAGGACTGACTTCACGGGATTTACTCCCGCAACGGCTTCGGCGTTATCGCTCCTTCGGAGCGATCATCGTGGGCAGGGGCTGCGTTCGCATGCCGCGCTTGTCGCGAAGCCGGTACCTGCTCTGATATTCGCGCCGCTGCTTAGCCACTTCGTAGAGCACGATACCGGAAGACGTGCCCAGGTTCAGGCTTTCGATCATGCCGAACATCGGGATGCTGACGCACATCTCGCTGCGCTGGACGGCGCGGTCGCTGATGCCCCTCGCTTCGCTGCCGAACCAGACGGCGAGCTTGGTAAAAGCGGTATAATCTCCCTCGTGGAGGAAGATGCTCTTCTTTCCCTTCACGTGCGGCGACGTGACGATCGACGTGAAGTGATTCGTCTCGAGATGATCGAAGCAATCGTCGGTACTGTCGAAGCGCTTTACGAAGCTCCATTTAACCGCTGAGACCGAGGTCTTGCTGAGTGCCTTGGCCTCGCGCATCTCCTGCCAGTCGTCGGGCAGCGCATGGCGCTGGTCTACGATATAGACCTTCTCCACGCCCATCGCGTTTACGTTGCGGATCACCGTGCCGATGTTTCGGACTTCGCTCGGATTCTCGATCACGGCGATAAGGTTCTTGCAGCGGAAATCCTTGATCTCATCCGCCCGGCGCCGCGCCGAACTTTTTCCGGCGACTTCTGCAGCCTTGTCGTCCGTTCCGGTCACGCCCCGATCAGCTCCCGCCCGATCAGCATCCGCCTGATCTCGTTGGTCCCCGCGCCGATATCGAGCAGTTTCGCGTCGCGGAAATAGCGCTCCACCGGCCAGTCCTTGGTATAGCCCGCGCCGCCAAGCGCCTGGATCGCCTCGCCCGCCACGCGCACCGCATTCTCGCTCGCCAGCAGGATCGCGCCCGCCGCGTCGAACCGCGTCGTCCGCCCCGCGTCGCAGGCCCTGGCGACCTGATAGACATAGGCCCGCGCCGAATTCAGCGCGACGTACATGTCCGCCACCTTCGCCTGCATCAGCTGGAACGAGCCGATCGCCTGCCCGAACTGCTTGCGCTCGCGCACATAGGGCAGCACCACGTCGAGGCACGCCTGCATGATCCCGAGCTGGATGCCGGCGAGCACGGTCCGCTCGTAATCGAGGCCCGACATCAAGACGCCGACGCCGCCGTTCAGCGGCCCCATCACCTGCTCCTCCGGCACCTCGCAATCGTTGAAGATCAGCTCGGCGGTGGGGCTGCCGCGCATCCCCATCTTGTCGAGCTTCTGCCCGATCGAAAAGCCGGGCATGTCCTTCTCGATCAGAAAGGTGGTGATCCCGCGGCTCCCCTCGCCGGTCTTGGCGTAGACGACGAGCGTGTCCGCATATTGAGCGTTCGTGATCCAGAACTTCGTGCCGTTGAGGACGTAGCCGCCCTGCACCTGCTCGGCCTTGAGCTTCATCGAGACCACGTCCGAGCCCGCGCCCGCCTCCGACATGGCGAGGCTGCCGACATGCTCGCCCGAGATCAGCTTGGGCAGATATTTCGCCTTCTGCTCCGGGCTCGCCCAGCGCCTTATCTGGTTGACGCAAAGGTTCGAATGGGCGCCGTAGCTCAAGCCGATCGAGGCCGAGGCCCGCGCCACCTCCTCCTGCGCCACGACATGCTCCAGATAGCCGAGCCCGAGCCCGCCATCCTCTTCCGCGACGGTGATCCCGTGCAGCCCCAGCGCCCCCATTTCCGGCCACAAATCGGTCGGGAACCAGTCCTCCTCGTCGATCTTCGCGGCGATCGGCTCGATCCGGTCCTTCGCGAAGCGCCGGGTCGTGTCGCGGATCGTATCGGCCATCTCGCCGAGGTCGAAATCGAGGCCAAGCTCGGACATTGCGCGTCTCCTGTCGGGCCGGGGCCCTAGCAGAGGCCCCGACATTTGAACAAGCGCGTGCCCGCGCCTATGTGCGCTGCGAGATTTTCAGGAGCCGCGCATGTCCGCCGAAGACCCCATCGTCATCCTCTCCTACGCCCGCACCCCGATGGGGAGCTTCCAGGGCAGTCTCGCCGGCGCCAGCGCGACCGAGCTCGGCGCCGCCGCGGTCGGCGCCGCCGTCGAGCGGGCGGGCGTGAAGCCGGAGGATGTCGAGAAGATCTACATGGGCTGCGTCCTCCCCGCCGGCCTCGGCCAGGCTCCGGCCCGGCAGGCGGCGATCAAGGCGGGGCTCGGCACCCATATCGAGGCGACCACGGTAAACAAGATGTGCGGCTCCGGCATGCAGGCCGCGATCATGGCGGCCGACACGATCTCCGCGGGCTCGGCCGACATCGTCATCGCGGGCGGCATGGAGAGCATGACCAACGCCCCCTATTTCCTCCCCAAGCATCGCGGCGGCGCGCGGATCGGCCACGACAGGATCGTCGATCACATGTTCTTCGACGGGCTCGAGGACGCCTACGAGCAGGGCCGCCTGATGGGCAGCTTTGCCGAGGAGGCCGCGCAGGATTATCAATTCACCCGCGAGGCGCAGGACGATTACGCCATCGCCTCGCTCACCCGCGCGCAGAAGGCCCAGGCGGAAGGCTGGTTCGCGCGGGAGATCACGCCCGTCGAGATCGCCGGCCGCAAGGGCGCGGTGACAATCGCCGAGGACGAGCAGCCCGGCAAGGGCGACGCCGCGAAAATCCCCACCCTCAAGCCCGTCGCCCGCATCGTCGCCCACGCCGCCCACGCCCACGAACCCGCCAAATTCACCACCGCCCCGGTCGGCGCGATGACCAAGGCGCTGAAATTGGCAGGCTGGGACGCGTCGGAAGTCGACCTCTACGAAGTCAACGAAGCCTTCGCCTGCGTCGCCATGATCGCGATGCGCGATCTCGGCATCCCCCACGACAAGATCAACGTCCACGGCGGCGCGACGGCGCTAGGGCACCCGATCGGGGCGTCAGGCGCACGGGTGATGGCCACCTTGCTCAGCGCCCTCGAAACCCACGGCGGCAAAAAGGGCGTCGCGAGCCTCTGCATCGGCGGCGGCGAGGCGACCGCGGTGGCGGTGGAGCTGGTGGATTAGCCATCGGGAGCCATCGGGAGAAAGCAGAGAGCCGCCACCTCATTCAGAGGTGACGGCCCAGTTTTCATTGAGCGAAGCCGAGCGGGTGGTGAAGCTCGGGTCCGCCTCAAGGGTTGAAAATTATCCCACAGGTTGACCCCCGAACGTCAAGCCCCGACGTTTAAGGAGTACAGTTCGGGACCGTCGGGAGAACAGTTTGGGATCGTCGGGTAGTCGTCACCCCGGGCTTGACCCGGGGTCCACCTTCTTCACCAGCGACTCAAACCCGAAATCCTCCGCCAGATCGCGCCACGCCGGATTGCCCTCCACTATCAACGCCACCTTCCATTCGCGCCGCCAGTTCTTGATCTGCTTCTCGCGGGCGATGGCAGCGTCCATTGTGCCATGCATCTCGAACCAGACGAGGCGCTTGCAGTCATAGGCAGCGGTAAAACCGCCAAGTGTCCCCTCCCGATGCTGCGCGACCCGCTGAAGAAGGTGCGAGGTGACTCCCGTGTAGATCGTTCCGTTGAGTCCATTCGCGACGATATAGACGGCCGGATCGCGCTCCATGCCCGGACCCTAGCGCCTCCCTCTCAAGAAGGAAGATGGATACCGGATCAAGTCCGGCATGACGAATGAGGGAGTGCTGGCTTGGGGCTCTTGCACTGTAGGATTTGATCTGGCCCACGCTTCCGGATGAAACGAAGCGCTTCCTCCCCCCGATGGCGCCGGTCAAGTTCGCGGTCGGCCCGCCCTTTTTCCTTGCTGAAGACAAGGCACTTCCCGGCGATTCCGCGCGACGCGTGCGACGTTCCGCCCAGGGACATTTTTCTCCTCAGGGAAGCCGAAACTTCGAAACTTCCGCGCCTCGTGGCGTCAGTACGTTTCGGGAAAGATTTCGTGATGACCGACCGCGAACATTGGGAACATTCGCGCCCGGCGGCCGAGGGCTTACAGAACGAAATCCCCCGCCAGCACCTGCGTCCCGCTGGCCACGATATGCAAATCCGTGGCGCCGTCGCCGTTGATGTCGCCGAGGATGTGGATGAAGCCGTACCTCATCTCGTAGCGCAGCTCGCCCGCATGGCCCGTGAAGGCGGCGGTGCCGAGGAAGACGAAGGGGTCGTCGCCCGGCGTCAGCGGCTTCGCGTCGATCGCCGAAAGATCGATCCGGTCGACGCCCGAGGTGAAATCGGGGAGCACGTCCGCGGTCCATTTCGCGCCGTCCGAGCGGCGCAGATAATCGGGGCTGTCCTCGACGTCGGTGAAGACGAAGATGTCGGCGCCCGTGCCGCCCTCCGCCCGGTCGGTGCCGAACAGGCCGTTCAGCCGGTCGTTGCCGCCGCCGCCCTGCAGCCCGTTATTCGCATTGTTGCCGCTGATCAGGTCGTCGCCGCCGCCGCCGATCGCGTTCTCGATCAGTGCGCCATAGGCGATCTGGACGTTGGCGGTCTGGCCGCCGCCGTCGCTTGAGGCGCCGGGCTCGAGGTCGATCCGCGAGGCGCTGTTCCAGCCGGAGAAATCGAGCGTGTCGCGCCCGCCCGCGTCCCAGATCGCGATCACCGGCGCCGTGTTTTGCGTGAAATCGTAGGTCGCGCGCCCGGCATTGCTGTTGAAGCCGTAGACCGTGTCCCCTGTCCGAATCGTCATATTGGCGCCGTAGAGGCTCTGCAGCGCCGCCACGTCGTGCGCCATCGGCGTCGCCGCGAACGAACTGCGGATCGCGCCGGTCGAACTCGAGGCGAAATAGGACATGATCGTATATTGCAAACTGTCCTGATAATATTGGGCATTGGCGTCATAGGTGAGCGTTACGCCCGGCGCGGCGTTATAATTGCTCGGATGCGAGAGGCCGAGCGCGTGGCCCATCTCGTGCAATATCGTCCGGAAGCCCGGCTGTGCGAGGCCGAGCTCCTGATTGGTCGCCGCGTTGAGATTGAACCAGATGTCGCCGCCGACGCGCGTCTTGTCCGGAAAGCTGGCATAAGCCGAAAAATAGGTCTCGGTCGTGTTGATGTTGCCGAGGTTGATGTCGGCGGTCGCGACATTGCCTTCGACGAAGGTGATGCCGAGATATTCGCCCCAGATCGCGAACGCGTCGCGGACCGCCGCGCGCTGGGCGGCGGAGAGCGGCGCGAACTGGCTCTGCTCCGAGGAATAGACCTGCGCGGCGAAATCGAAGAAGGCGTAGCTGATCACGCCGAGCCCGCCGGCCGGGACCGGATTGGCGCCGATTCCGTTCCAGGCCGTTCCCGACCGGGTCAGCTGGCTAACGACCTGGTCGATCGTGAAGATCGGTTTGCCGTTCGGCGCGATCGCGCCAATCGCCGAGCGCACGATGTCGCCCTCGTACTCGCGCCGGAGCACGGGCTCGAAATCTTGATTTTGCAACGCCTTACGCATGTCGATCGGGCCCGATCATGCGCCGTTCCGCCGGACGCGTCAAACGGGCAATTCGCCCGGGGGCCGCGCGCCACGCAACCCGATCCTTCCGGGGGCGTTCCTTCATGCGACAGTCATGTTCCCGGGCCCACTTCCGGCGCCCAACAGGAGAAACACCCTATGAAGCGTTCCATCATCGCCCTCAGCCTCGGCCTCGCCATCGCGCCGGCTCTGGCTGTCGCCGTCGCGACCCCCGCGGCCGCCCAGAATCGCTACGAGGAGCAACGCTGGCGCGAGGCGCAGGCCCGCTTCGATCGCGAGCGCGACATCTATGAACAGGCGCAGGCGCGCTACGAAGAGAGCCGGCGCCGCGGCGGCCGTTACGGCGGCAGCTACGGCAACCGCAACGATGGCTACGGCGGCGACGACCGCTATCGCTGGGGCGGCGGCTCGTCCGATTGGGACGGCTCGCGTTATTATCGCGAGGATCCGCGCTACGAGGAGCGCCGCCTCGGCGCCAATGACGAAGTCTATCGCGGCTCGGACGGGCGTTATTATTGCCGCCGTTCGGACGGCACGACCGGCCTCGTCATCGGCGCGGGCGTCGGCGCCCTGGTCGGCCGCGGCATCGATACCCGCGGCGAACGCACCACCGGCACCGTGGTCGGCGGCGTGCTCGGCGCGCTGATCGGCCGCGAGGTCGAGCGCAACCAGGACATTCGCTGCCGCTAGGCCGCTTTTCCCTCTCCGGTCCCGGCTCGTCCCGGGCCGGAGAGGTCTATCCCCCGCTCTCGAAGTTGCGCAAATCGCTGTTCCGCTAGCGTAACCTTTCGTATACACTTGCCTCGATGGGTGGGGCGCCTCCTCCTCGACGACGGCCAACGCCGACAGCGCCTCCCCGGGGGGATGGATTCATGAACCAGCAGGAGCCCAAGTCGCGGCTTTCCAGACGCAATGTGCTCGTGGCCGGCGGCGGCACCGTCGCCGCGGTCGGCGCTTTCGCCATCTCGCCGCTGAGCAACCCGCTCGTCTCCGAAATGCGCTCGGCGCTCGCCGGGCAGACGCTGGTGCGCGGGCTCTTTTCGCTCGCCAACGGGACCTATGAGGAATGGCAGAGCCTGGTCGGCTCGACCTTCTCGCTCGGCGGCGGCACCACCATGCGGCTGACCGGCGTCAGCCCCCTCCTGTCGAGCGGTACGCGGCCCTACAGCGTCGCCCGCCGCCAGGCCTTCCTCGGCGTGTTCGAGCCCGGCCCCCGCCAATCGATGGCGGGCGACCTGATCTATACGGCGACGCATCCGCAATACGGGCCGGTTCAGCTCTTCCTGACCAACGCGCCCCCCGCCGCCGGGCCGACGCGGATGCACGCGGTCTTCAACTAAGCGCGGGCGAGGCGCGGGTGCCGCCTCCCGTCCGCGCCGGCGCCGCCTTCGGGCTCAGCTTCCGCCCCGAGCAGGCGGAGGACGACGCCTTTCTCGCCCGCCTCTACGCCTCGACCCGCGCCGAGGAGGTCGCCGGCTTCGGCTGGCCGGCCGAAATGCAGGCCGGCTTCCTCGATCAGCAGCGCCGGGCGCAGCAGGCCCATTTCCGCCGCGCCTACCCCAACGCCGAATGGCTGATCGTCGAGCAGGCGGGGGTTCCGATCGGGCGCCTCTATATCGAGGCCAATGACGAGGTCGTGCACGGCGTCGACATCGCCCTGCTGCCCGAATGCCGCGGCAGCGGCCTCGGCGCGGCCGTCATGCAGGATCTGATCGATTACGGCCGCGACCTGGACCGGAAGATCTCGGTCTTCGTCGAATATGGAAACCCCGCGGCGCATCTTTACGAACGGCTGGGCTTCGCGCCCGATGGCGAGGAACGGGGCGTCTACACGCTCTATGTCTGGCAGCCGCAGAGCGCGGCGGACGAGGGCTAGACGAAGATCGCTTCGTAGCGGGTGCCGCGCTGCTCCTGGGCGATCGGCACGATGAAGATCTCGTGCCGCTGGCCGCCGCCGTGAAACGGATAGATGGCTTGCGGCAGCAGCGGCTGGAGCGGCCCGATGAATTCGAGCCGGAACGAACCGCCCTGCCGGCCCATCGAGGGCAGCTCCTGCGCCGCCTGGAGCTTCATCGCGATCCGCCCGCCCTGCACCTCGACTTCGTAGGGCTTGCCGATCTGGCGGCGGAAATCGTCGAACGTGGCGAATTGCATGCGCGGGAGGCCTTCAGCGGATGGTTTCGGCGGGCTCGACGCCCCAGAGCCGCTGGATGCGGATGAAGCCGCCGCGGCCGCGCACGTCGAAATGGCACCAGCCGCCGGCGCAGCGCGAGATCCGCCCGACGACATTGGGCTCGGCGCGGAACCGGACCGGGGAGGCCGGATCGGGCGCCTCGCGCAAAGGCTGCGGCGCCTCGGCCCGGACGATCGCGGTGCGCTGATCGGAGAGCAGCCGGACCAGCATCCAGCCCGTCGCCCCGTCCGGATCGCGGATTTGGCGCCAGTCGCCGTGAATGCGCACCACCTGGATCGGCAGGTCGCGGCGCCGGTAGAGCCAGACGCCCGGAAAATTCTGCCCCGGCCCGGTCCGCATCATCGCCTGCCCGGACGCGATCGAGGCCCAATAGGGCGTCTGGCGCGCCTGCTCGGCCTCAGCGGCGGAGAGCGCCAGCGTGGCGGCGGCAAAGGCGAGAAATGCGAGAAAACGCGTCATCAGTCGCCGGTCTGGATCCGCTCGATCAGCTGCTTCACGGTCGGCACGAAGCCGTTCGAATAGAAGGGGTCTTGTCTGAAGCGGAACGCGCTGTGGCCGGCGAACATGAGGTTCTCCTCGGTCGGGCCGCCATGGGCGATTTCCTGCAGCGTCTTCTGGATGCAGAAGCTGCGCGGGTCCGCGAGCCGCCCGGTCGTGTTCTTCTCATTGTCCGCCCAGGAGGAGAAGCCGCACTGGCTGAGGCAGCCCATGCAATCCGCCTGGTCCTTGCGGATCAGATGCTTTTCCTCGGGCGTGACGAAGACGAGCGTCTCGTCGGGCGTCTTCAGCGCGTCGCTATAGCCTTGCGCATACCATTCCCGCGCGCGCAACAGATCGCCCTTGGTCACCCAGTAATTCTTCTTGGTGCCGACGCCGACGTCGAGCTGGAAGGCGTGGTCGCCAAGCTCTTCCTTGGTGAAGGCGATCTGCCGGTGCGAGCGCGCCTCGAGGTTGCGCAGGAACGGGTTGCGCACCGCCGACGAATAGAAGCCGGTCGGCGAGAAGCGGTGGAGCAGGATGTCGCCCTCCTCCAGGTTCATCAGCCTTTGCTTCCACGCCTCGGGGATCGGGCTTTCCTTGGTGAGCAACGGCCGGGTGCCGAACTGGAAGGCGATCTGCCCCAGCTCCTCATTGTCGATCCAATTCTCCCATTCCTTCAGATTCCAGACGCCGCCGGCCATGACGATCGGCACGCTGTCGTCGATGCCGCCTTCGCGCATCGTCTGGCGAAGCGCGGCGACGCGCGGATAGGGATCCTGCGGGGCCAGCGGATCCTCGGCGTTGCTGAGGCCGTTATGCCCGCCCGCCAGCCACGGATCCTCGTAGACCACCGCCGACAGCCATTCGGCCGCCTTGGAATAGGCCCGCTTCCAGAGCGCGCTGAACGCGCGGGCGGAGCTGATGATGGGCAGGTAGGAAACGCCGTAGGAGGCGGCGATCTCGGAAAGCTTGTAGGGCATGCCCGCGCCGCAGGTGACGCCGGAGACAAGCCCCTTGGTTCGCTCGAGCACGCCGTGCAGCACGCGCTGCGCACCGCCCATTTCCCACAGGACGTTGATGTTGATCGCGCCGCGCCCGCTGGCCATGTCGTAGGCGCGCTGCACCTGCGCGACGGCGCCGTCGATCGCGTAGCGGATCAGTTCCTCGTGCCGCTCGCGCCGGGTCAGCGCGTGGTAGATTTGCGGGATGATCCGGCCTTCGGGATCGTAGCTGTCGGCATTTACCGCCGACACGGTGCCGATGCCGCCCGCCGCGGCCCAGGCGCCCGAGCTGGCATGATTGGTGGCTGAAACCCCCTTGCCGCCCTCGATCAACGGCCAAACTTCACGGCCGCCATAGAGGATCGGC
>DATINU010000334.1:0-9580 GCA_035473955.1 Allosphingosinicella sp. | reverse complement strand
CGCGGCAGATGTAGGTGTAGGTACCGGGCTTGTTGAAGAAGAGGTTGACCGATTGGCACGCGGTTCGGGTCGATCCCGCCAAGCGTCTTGTTGCCGTCGAGCGTGGCGTCCACCGACCAATGCTCCGAAAGCACCAGCGATTGCGACAGGCCGTAGGCGGCGAAGCTCCGCGGCCCATATTCGGCAATGTTCTGCAAGTTCCCGCTCAGCGCGATCCGCGCCCCCGCCCAGGGTGCGATGTCGAAGCCGAGCCGTGCCGTCCGCGCGTCCACCCTGTCGCCGTCGGCGATCTCGTAGGCGCCGATCAGCGCCACGCTGGGCGTCACCGCGAAGCGCGCCGAAAGCCGGTGCTGCGCCGGGAAATCGACGCTGTCGCTATGGCCGCCGATCGGCAGTTCGGTCTGCGCGTCAAGCTCCAGCCGGTTGTCGAAAAAGCGCTTGGTGAGGCCGAGCTGCAGGATCTGCGAGCTGGCGGTGCGCCCGTCGGCGAGCCGATCGTCGGCGATGGTGATGCCGGCGCGAGCCGCGAAGTCGCGGGTGCGGTATTCGACGAGCGCGCGCCCGGCGATCCGCCGCGCGTCGCTGCCCAGATATTCCTCATGCCAGGCGCTGCCGGTCAGCGACAGGCTCTCGGAAAGGCGCGCACGGGCATCGATGCCGAACTTGCGGGTGCCGTTCTCCGAAGCGTTGAGCTGGCCGATGCCGAAGCCGGCTTCGCGCTCGCGGGCATAGGCCAGCACGTCGAAGCGGCGGTCGTGATGCTCCGCTTCGATCTGCCAGGCGGTCGCGGTGCCACCCTGGGCCAGGGCCGGATTGCCGTTCGCGGCGCGGGTGTCGCTGACCGCGACTTCGGCGCGGATCTCGGTCGATTCGGTCGGCCGGAAGCGGACATCGACGCCGCCGAGGTCGCTCTGCACGCTGCCATCATTGTCGTGGATCGCGGTCGCCGCGATCTGCAGGCGCTGGTCCGCGCTCCGCCAGGCGAAGCGGGCGCCGGCGTTGAGCTCGCGCCCGGCGACCCCGTCCACCTCGTAATCGGCGACGATGAACTGCGGGTCGAGGCTCGACGAGCGGCTGAGCACCGGCGCGCGGAAGCGCAGGGTGCCGGCGACATAGTCGATGTCGTAATCGATGTGCCGGGTCAGCAGGCGGCTTTCCAGGATCCGGTCCGAATGGAGCCGGTCGCGGACTTCGATCACCACCCGCTCGGAATTGGCGAGGACATCGCGGCTGCCGAGCGCGTAGGGGCCGCTGAGGCCGTTGCCCTGGATTTCGTCGCGGCGGTGGCGGTTGGGCGTGTCGGCGGCGAAGGCGGTCGCCGAAACGCGGTCGCTGCGATATTCCGCCTTGAGACCGTTCATCGTGCGGACGTAGCGGGCCAGCTCGGGCTCATCGATGCCGGTGTCGTAATCGCCGAACAAGGCATAGAATTGCGGCCGTTCGAGCCGCAGGTACAGGCGCCGCACCGAAGCGGCGTCGTAGCGCCGCTCGGAGCGATCGGCGTAGATCGTGTAATATTGCTGCGGATCGATCACGCCGTGGAAGCGGCGGTCGTCTTCATGGGCATCGCTGTCGTAAGCGAGCGTCATCAGCCAGCGGCCGCTGATCCGGCCCCTCGCGTAGAGCGCGAGCCGGCCGTCGGTGATCACGTCGTCGTCGCTGTCGGCAAGCCGCTCCATGTGCCGGTCGAGCCGGTTGAACCCCAAGGTCCCCTCGGCGAGGCCGACCACGGTCCACGGCCGCTCGCCCGGATCGAGCCACGCTTCGAGCCGCTGCTCGCGAATGCTGTCCCCATCGCGGAAATTGAAGCGGAAGGAGACGGTGCCCGAAGCGGTCGTGGGCTCGAGCTCCACATAGGCGATGCCGTCCTCGCCCTCGACCTGCCAGACGGGGCGCGCGCGCTCGAGGCCGGCGAGCTGGCGCGCCTGCTGCGCGTCGGCCTCGACCGCCGGATAATAGGGGGCGGGCACCGCGAAATCGCCGGCCAGACCGTGATGGACGGGCCGGCCGTCGCGATCGGTGATGCGCAAGGCAATGACCGGCCGGGTGACGCCGTCGGCGACGAGCAGCGAGCGCTCGCGCACCAGGGTCGCGCGGACCGCGACGTTGGAGAAGACCACGGGCCGGGTCAGCGTCTGGATCACGGCGCCGTTCGCGTCGCGGATCTCGGCGGTGAGCAGGGTCGTGCGATTTTCCAGCGGGATGCCGCGCCAGAGGCTGACGGCGACTGTCCCCGCCTCGTTGCTGCGGGCGCCCTCGAAGGCGATGGGATCGACCGGGCGGCCATCGGCGAGCAGCCGCACGGTCTGGCCGGGCGCATGCTTGATCGCGACGCGGACCACCGGGGCGCGCGGATTGTGCTCGACCTCGGGGAAGAGCCAGGCGATGCCGGGCTCTTGCCCGCCCAGCCAGTCGCGCTCGGCGCCGGCCGCGGCCGGATCGCTCGCCGCCGACGGCCGCTCGACCGTGCGGCGGGCATGCTCGGCCCTCGCCGCGCTTTCGGCGGCGTGGAAATCGACCCGCATCAGGGCGCCGCCCTGCCCCGTCACGAAGCGCGAGAAGGCGCGGCCGCCGGAGCGGACGTTGTTCGAGCAATCGACCGCGCTGCGGTCGCTGGGCAGGCTGGCATCGTCGAGCTGGACGACGTGGGTGCCGGGCATCAGTCCTTCGAAATGGTAATAGCCGTCGCGGTCGGTGACGGCGTAGCTGCCGTCCTCGAGCATGACCCTAACGCCTGCAATCCCGGGCCTGGAGGTCGGATCGACGCGGCAATCGCCATCGACGACGCGGCCGATCACCGTCATCCGGTCGCCGATCCCCTCGCGGCGGATGCGGACGAGCGCGTCGGCGACGTTGCTGAGATTGCCGCGCGGACCCGCGGCCTGGGCGCGGTTCAGCGCGTCGCCGCGCCGCGCGTCGGGGCGGACCTCGAGCGTATAGAGCACGATCGTCTCGCCGCCCGCCGGCAGCGAGGGCAAGGTGAAGCGCAGCTCGCGGCCGGAGACGAAATCCGGATCCGGTGCGCGCACGCCATCGATACGAACCGATCCGGTTCGCAGTCTCATCTGGTTCGGGATCCGATCGGTTACAACCAGCGCGCCGGTGGCGCTCTGGGCGTCCGGATTGCGGATCACCAGCCGATATTGCACCGGATCGCCCGCCTCCGCCTCGCCGCGCGAGGCGGTCTTGGCCAAGATGATCGGCGTCATCGGCCGGTCGAGCGGAATATCGATGCGCACCGCCGCGGTGCCGGCGAGCAGAAGCTCGCCGCCATAGGAGCCGACCACGATGGTGAAGGGCTGCCCGTCCGGTCGTCGCAAGGGCGCCAGCTCGGCCGGCGTCGCTGCGGAGGGCGCCGTATAGGGATCGGGCGGCTGCACGACGAGCCGGTAGCGGCCCGGCCGGACCAGCGGAAAGCGATAGTCCCCCGCAGGGAAATCGTAGCGCGTGCCGCCGCTGTCGGTCACGCTCTGCCCGGTGACCACGGTCGAAGGATAGCTCGAAACGCCGTCGTCGCCGAAGACCAGGGCCGGTTGGCCGGTATCGGCGTTGACGAGCGTGATCCGGACCTCCGACACGGGGCGCCCGTCGCGGCTGTCGAAGGCGATGCCGAACGGATCGATCAGGATGTCGATATTGGCCTGAACCAGCGGGGCGCCGTCGGGCGTATCGCCGAGCATGATGGTCAGCGCCTCGTCGGCATGGACCGACAGTCGGCAGTCGCCGGGCAGGGGCCGGCCGGTGCTGGTCAGAATGATGCCGACGAAGCGGCCGCTGTTCGCGCTGGTCTCGACGAGGAGGATCTCCTCGCGGTCGCCGGTGCCGGTGCGGACGTAGACGCGGATCGTTTCGATCGCCTGGCTGTCATGATTGGCCGAGGCGCGGTCGAGCGCGAGCACGACATGGCTGCCGGCGATGATCTCGCTGGTCGCGATCAGATTGTAGGAGGAGAGCGGGGGCGTCGCGCCCGGCGCCTGCAAAGGCGAAGACGACGCATTGCCGGCGGCGGCGCAGGTCGCGCTCAGCAGCGCCGGCGAGATTTCGCCGTCGGGAAGCTTGTAGGTCTGGAGGGTGACCGAGGTCGAGGGGATGGTGACCTCGAGGTCGACTCGATTGGAGGGCAGCTCGACGCGCTGCCCGCCCGCGTCCCAGCCGATCGTCGCGATATTGCTGATCGTTCTGGGGGCGGCAATGGGCTCAGCCGCCTCTGCCGGCGCCGCCAGAAGCAGCGCCGACAGGTAGGCGACCAAGTACGCACAAAGAAGCTTGGCTCGGTTCATTCCGGTTCCAAAGCTGCGGCGGGCGCTCTCACGCCCGCCTTGCCTCACGTTCGCGTCAGTTGATGGTGACGCGGAACAGCATCGTGCGGTTGTCACCCGCAGCGAGGGACGGAATCGTGCCGCTGACCACGCCCGAGGCATGGCTGCCCGCGATCGCGCCATCCGCATTGCAGGTGCCGCTGGTCACGGTGCCGTTGACCTTGACCCCGAACGAGGAATCGTAGGTCGTGGCGCCCGGCAACGTATCCGAGAACGCAACGTTCGCCGCCGATGCACTGCCGGCCGCGTTCGACACGGTAATGCAATATTCGACGACGGCGCCCGGGATCATTTTCGGGTTGGTCGTGCCGTTCAGCGGATCGCTGATGATCCGGCTGGTCTTGGTGGCGGTCAGGTTCGCGGCGAGGATGGTGTAATCGTCCTCGTCGAAGTGAATGCCGTCGCGCGCGGTATTGCCGCCCACGTTGGTATCGGCGAACACGGTATCGACGCCGGCCGTATTGGCGCCGGCCGTCTCGGTGATCGTGGCGCCGAGCGAGCCCGCCGCCGTCGCTTCCGACGCCGTGCCGGCCAGGCGCACGCCGGCGACGTCGCCGGTCGAACGGCCGAGCGGAACGTTGGCGACGACGAAGACGCGGATGCTGGCGTCGGCGGCAACCTGATCGAGATAGGTGATCAGGGTGTCGACCCCGGCATTGTAGGCGCCGTTATTGTTGGTGTCCTGGTAGAGCGCGATGCCCGACACGTCGAAATTGTCGGTGCCGCCATGTTCGGCGGTGCCGCCCGAGCGATTGGTCGCCGCGAGAGCGACGTCGATCGGCGCGTTCGAGCTGTTGGTCACCATGAAGGACGTCACCGCGGCCGTCTGCCCGGGCGAAACCTGCGTGGTGGTGCTGCCGTCCTCGGCAACGACAAGGTTGACCTTGCGGTCGACCGTGAAGCTGTTCGAGGCGGAAACGCTGTTCTGACTGACGCCGCCGACCTGGAAATTGACGGTGACGTTGTTGGTGATAGTGGAACCGGCGGTCGTGCCGGCCGCGAAGGCCGGCGTCGCCGTCCCCGCCACGACCGCGAGCAAGCTCGCCGCCGCGCCCAAGCGCAAAGTTCTGTTCATGGTCCTGGTCCGTTTTACTTAAGTTGACAGCGCCCTTCTCCACCCCCGCTGGCGCCGTTCCGCGGGTTCGAGGCTTATTTGACGACGCCTCTGAATCTGAGTTCGCCCTGGCCGCCGGCCGGGATCGCCTGCGCGATCCGCCAGCGGATGTGGGTCACGTCCGCGGCCGCGGCCGGGCGGCTGGTGCCGTCGGCATTGGCGACGCGGAGGCTCGACAATTCACCCCAGGTTCGTCCGCCATCGACAGAAAGAACCGATCCGGCACTTTCTGCGTTGACATAGCTCACCGATTCGGGGATCGGGTTGGTCACCACGAAATCCATCGCCAGACTGACAGCATTGTTGCGATAATGGAGCACGAAGACGAGCGGATCGCCCGGCGTCACCACGCCGGGCGCCTCGAGCGAGACGCTCTGCCGCCCGCCGGCGTCGGTCGTGGTCCGCTCCACGAAAATCTCGCTGGTCAGCGCGACCTGGTTCTGTGCCAGAGCGGGCAAAGGCAGCAGGAAGGCGAGCAGGAAAGCCAAGAACCTCATCATCAACTCCTTCAATCGATCGCAACCTGGAAGGTGACGGTGCGGGCCGCGCCGCCGGAAAGGGTGCCGAGCCGGACGTTGATGCCGGTCCCGGTATATTCGCCGGCATCCGCGTCGACCGCGTCGCTCAGGCCGGAGCCTTCGAGCGTCAGCGTGCCGGGCCGGTAGGTCGTGCTGGCGGGGACCGCGTCGGCGATCCGCAGGTTCGAAAGGCTGCCGGAGCCGCTGACCGTGGCGACCAGCCGGTAGGTGACGATCGAGCCGGGCACCTGGGTGCTGCCGCCGAACGGATCGACGACGGTCGCGCTCTTCACGAAGGCGACGCTGGCCGCGGTGACCTTGTAATAGCCGTCATCCTCGGCATCGGCCCCGGTCGCGCCGACGACGGCGCTGCCGCCGCCCTGGCCCTGGCCGGCGAAGCTCGTGCCCGGCGCGCCCGAGCCGGTCACCGCGACGGCAACCAGATCGATGCGGCCGCGCTGCGCGTCGCTCGCGCCCGCGGGAATCGAGGAAAGGACGAAGACGATCACGGAGCCGTCCGGCGTCAGCAGCGGTTCGTTCGAGCCCGGGACATAGACGGTGTCGATGCCCGGCTCGTAAGTGCCGCTGCCGTTGCTATCGAGTACGATCGAGGTCGCGCTCGGGTCGAAATCGTCGCCGCCGCTATTGTCGCGCGCGGTCAGCCGGAAAGCCTCGTCGCCATTGCCGGCGTTGGTGACCCGGAAGGTCAGCACCTGGTTGACCGCGGCCGGGACGACGCCAACGTCGCCGCCGTCGGTCCAGGCGACACCCACGTCGAGCAGCTCGTCGACCGTCAGGCTGACGGTGTTCGAGGTGACGCTGTTCGTCCCCCCGCCCGGCAGATCGTAGGTCGCGGTGGCGTTGTTGTTGATGATCGTGCCGGCCGGCGTGCGCGCGGCATGCGCTGGCGTGGCGGCGGCGGCGCCGGCGAGCAGCAGAGCCAGAGCGGCCTTGCGTGCGCGGGCGGTGGTGTTCGGGAAACCGCAGGTCGACATTAAGCACACTTCCTGATCAGGTTGGCGTCTTGTGAGAGGCCGCCCTATCGGAAGAAGGTTAATAAACTGCGGTTAATACGGTACTGGGTGACGTGCCCTGTGCCGCCCCTCCGCGCGAACAAGGTTAATCGCGCGCTTGCTATTGTGCAGCGCAGCAATCGTGCTTTGCCGGGGCGACGCTGGAAGGAAATGGCGGAGAGGGTGGGATTCGAACCCACGGTACCCGTAAAGGCACAACGGTTTTCGAGACCGCCCCGATCGACCACTCCGGCACCTCTCCGCGGGGTGAGTTGAGGGCCGCGCGAGGCGGCCCCGGTCGATGAGCGCGGCGCTCTAGCCCAAGCCGCCCGCCTTGCCAAGCATGGCCGAGCCGGTCGAACGGGCGGGCTCGCTTGCCGTGGCGGGGCCGCGCTCCTACATGAGGGGCATGACCGCGCAGGACCATCTTCCGCAGGACGCGGGCGCCTCGCCGAAAGCTCCGCCCGTCGCCCATGCCCGCTTCTCGATCGGCGATGTGGTCAAGCATCGCATGTTCGATTTCCGCGGCGTGATCTTCGATATCGATCCGGTCTTCGCGAACAGCGAGGAATGGTATCAGTCGATTCCTCAGGAGATCCGCCCGTCCAAGGACCAGCCCTTCTACCACCTCCTCGCCGAGAACGAGGAGTCGAGCTACATCGCCTATGTCAGCCAGCAGAATTTGCTGCCGGACCTGGGCGGCGGCCCGGTCGATCACCCGGGGATCGAAGGGTTGTTCGCAAGCTTCGACGAAGGCCGCTACAGGCTTCGCCCCGAGCGGCGGCATTAAACGAAGCCGCAGTTGAGCAGCGCGAGCAGCGCAGCGAACGCTGACGGCGCACGCCGGCCGACAGGGCCGCGAAGCGGAGCCTGATCGACGTCGCGGGAATGACAGGGAACGGGATGCCCCGCATCCCGTAGATCGATCCGGGGGATCGATCGACTCTGTCATGGTCCCGTGGCGACCCACCCAGGCCTAACGGGGCTTCTTGTCGATCAGCACATCCTGCTGCCACTTGCTGGGCGCTTTGTCGGTTCGGTGAATGCAGCCCACCCAGCAGCAGGGCCTCTTTTTCCCCTCGCGCAGTTCTTCGCCGGTGCGCCGGATGCGGCGCTGGCGAGTGGCCGGCTGTTTCGCGTCATCGACCCAGCAGATGAATTCGTTGCGGCCGAGCGGCGTCAGCTGCTGCCAAAGGTCGAACAGCGCCGGATCCACTTCGATCGCGCCGCGCAGATCGTCCTGCGCCCGATGCACTGTGCCGTGGAGAAAGAAGCCGGTCATCGGCCCATTTAGCCCCGCGGGAAATCGCGGGCAAATGCCGCCGACGGGCGGGCGGGCGGGCCTCAAGTTGACACGCGCCTGCCCGCTCTGTAGCAGCCCCTCTTCCCGCGCGGAGTCCGCTTCGCGCGCTTATGCAATTTGATTTATTGGAAGAGCCCATGTTCGCAATCGTGCGCACGGGCGGCAAGCAATATCGCGTCGCCGCCGGAGACAAGATCGTCGTCGAGAAACTGGCCGGCGAGGCCGGCGACAGCGTCACGCTGGACGATGTCCTGCTGGCGGGCGAAGGCGGCGACCTGAAATCGACCGCCGGCCTTACCGTCGCGGCCGAGATCGTCGCCCAGGCGAAGGCCGATAAGGTCACCGTCTTCAAGAAGAAGCGCCGCCAGAATTACCGCCGCAAGCGCGGCCACCGCCAGCAGCACACGATCCTGAAGATCGTCTCGATCGGCGGCAAGGGCGCCGAGAAGAAGGCCGCGCCGAAGAAGGAAGAGGCTGCCCCGGCTGCCGAGAAGCCGGCCAAGGCCGCGCCCAAGGCGAAGGCGGAAGCGCCGGCCAAGGGCGGCGCCGAGGCGGCCAAGGAAGCCAAGCCCGCGGCGCCGAAGAAGGCCGCCGCGACCAGCAAGGCAGCCGATGCTGCACCTGCGAAGAAGGCCTCGACGAAGAAGCCTGCCGCTGGTAAGGCCAAGTAAACCGATACGGATTAGAGAAGACCCATGGCACATAAGAAAGCAGGCGGCTCGTCGCGTAACGGCCGCGATTCACAGTCCAAGCGCCTCGGCGTGAAAAAGTTCGGCGGCGAGCATGTCGTCGGCGGCAACATCATCGTGCGCCAGCGCGGCACCAAATATTATCCGGGCGCCAATGTGGGTATCGGCAAGGACCATACCCTCTTTGCGCTTACCGGTGGCACCGTCGCGTTCCGCGACGGCAAGCTGGGTCGCAAGTTTGTCTGTGTAGACATGGCGATTCCGGCGGCGGAATAAGGGCAGCCGACAAAGGGCTGCCCCGGGGAGGGTGGCCCAAGGTTCTCAAGAACCATCTGAGGGAGAGGGGCCACCAAGGTTCCTCTCCTTTTTCATTTCTCCCTCACGGCGTGTGTCGCGGGCCTGCAATCCTTCGGGGCCAGGGCCGGCATCGAGAGGAGACGGCACATGTTCGCGCGGACCAAGAGACTGACGCTTCGCCCCGGCTGGCCCGAGGATGCGCCCGCGGTGACGCGCGCGATCGGCCATGAGGCGGTCGTGCGGATGCTCTCCAAGGTGCCCTGGCCCTATCGCCTTCGCGATGCCGAGGACTTCCTCGCGCGGGAACGCGGCGCGCAGGAGGCCTTC
>DATINU010000333.1:0-2197 GCA_035473955.1 Allosphingosinicella sp. | reverse complement strand
CAGCCAATCGCTGGTGATGACGCCGCAGCTGCAGCAGGCGATCAAGCTGCTGGCGCTCTCCAATCCGGAGGTGGAGACTTTCATCGCCGAGGAACTGGAGAAGAATCCCCTGCTCGAAGCGACCGGCGGTGGCGATGATGAAAGCCCGCCCGCGCCCGAATCGCAGGTCGAAGCTGACGACGCGGACGGCGGCGACGCTTTCGTCATGCCGGAGAGCGATGCGGGCGGCGGCGAAGGCGCGCTCGACATCGACCGCGATAATGAGAATCTCCACCAGGACAGCGCTGCCGACGCCATGCACGGCCTCTCCATGGAGGGGATCGGGGGCGGCGGCGGCTTCGAGGACGGCCCGGATTTCGATGCCTTCGCCGGCGACGAGGTGTCGCTCCACGATCATCTCCGCCGGCAAGCCGGGGAGGTGCTCTCCGGCAACGATCTGCTGGTCGCCGAGCGGATCGTCGAACAGGTCGACGAGACCGGCTATTTCCATGCCTCGCTGCTCGACGTCGCACAGAAGCTCGGCGTGCCGCTTTCCGACGCCGAGCGCGTCCTCGCGATGATCCAGACCTTCGATCCGGCCGGCGTCGCCGCGCGCAGCCTCGCCGAATGCCTCGCGCTGCAGGCCAGGGACGCGAATCGCTACGATCCCGCCATGGCGCGGCTGATCGACAATCTCGACTATCTGGCCAAGGGCAATCTCGGCGCGCTCAAGCGGATCTGCGGAGTGGATGATGAAGACATGGCGGACATGATCCGCGAACTGCGCGCCTACGATCCCAAACCCGGCTGCCGCTTCGAAACGTCCGAGCGAGTCAATGCGATCGTGCCCGACCTGTTCGTCGCCCGGCGCGGGGCCGGCTGGGCGGTCGAGCTCAACAGCGCCACCTTGCCCAAGCTGCTGGTCAACCGGACCTATTATAATGAGCTGTCGAGCGGGCCGCAGGACCGGCAATCGAAGGCCTGGCTCAACGAATGTTTGCAGAGCGCCAATTGGCTGAAGAAGGCGCTCGACCAGCGCGCGCGTACCATCGTCAAGGTGGCCTCCGAGATCGTCACCCGCCAGGAGGGCTTCTTCCGCCACGGCGTCGCCCAGCTGAAGCCGCTGACTTTGCGCGCCGTCGCCGAGACCATCGGCATGCATGAATCGACCGTCAGCCGGGTCACCTCGAACAAGTATCTCGCCTGCGAGCGCGGCCTGTTCGAGCTCAAATATTTCTTCACGAGCGGCATCCAGACCGCCGACGGCGGCGACGGCGCCTCCAGCGAAGCCGTGAAGAGCCGGATCAAGGCGCTGATCGGCGCCGAGGATGCGAACGCCATCCTCTCCGACGACCAGCTGGTCGAAATGCTGAAGGGCGAGGGCTTCGACATCGCCCGGCGCACCGTCGCCAAATATCGCGAAGCGATCGGTCTCGGCTCCTCTGTGCAGCGCCGCCGGCAGAAGGCGATTGGCCGGGCGGCCTGACGCCAGCGGAAAAGCGCGTTTTCTTGGGAACCTAAGCGGCGCTCACGCTTTGATGTTCGGGTGTCTTACGCGAACATCCGGGGTGCCTCGGCTTCCAGTCCGGGCGCCCCTCTTTTTGCAGGGGAAAGTTTTATGAAGACCATCCTTACCGCAGCTGCGGCCGCCAGCCTCCTGACCCTCGGCGCTTGCAGCCAGAGTGCCACCGAGAACAAGGCCGACAATATCGAAGCGACCGCCGAGAACGTTGCCGACAATATCGAGGCCGCCGGCGAAAATGCCGCCACGGGCCTCGAAAATGCTGCCGATTCCAGCCGCGACGCCGCCGCCAATACGGCGGACGCGACCCGTGAAGCCGGCCAGGAAAAGGCCGACGCGGTGCGCGAGGGCAACAGCCAGTAAGACGAACCGATCCAGACTTTCGAAGGGCGCCGCGAACCGGCGCCCTTTTTGTTTGGCCGATTGCGGGATGCGGCGCGGCGCGATAGCCATGTAGCCATGCGCAGCCGCCTCGCCCTCATCGTCTTGATCGCCTTGTCCGCCTGCGCGGTACCCGAAGCACGGCTCCGCGCCGGCTTGATCAATGCCGGGCTTTCGGAGCCGCTCGCCGCCTGCATGGCGGAGCGGATGGTCGACCGGCTGTCGCTGGCACAGCTGCGGCGGATCGGCGATCTGCCGCGGGCGCGGGAAGCAACGTCGGTGCAGGACTTCCTCCGCCGCGTCCGCTCGCTGCGC
>DATINU010000332.1:0-2263 GCA_035473955.1 Allosphingosinicella sp. | reverse complement strand
CCATGACCTCGAGCCCCGCCTCGCGCAGCGCCTTCGCCGTGCCGCCGGTCGAGACGAGCTCCACCCCATGCCGCGCCAGCGCCTGGCCAAGCGCGGCGAGCCCGGTCTTGTCCGACACGGAAAGCAAGGCGCGGGCGATCTTCACGTCCGTCATCTTCGCTCCAAGCGAAGGATTCGCCCCGCCCATAACGTCATGCTGAACTTGTTTCAGCATCCATTTTCGAGCGGCGCGGCGGGTGGAAAGACGGACCCTGAAACACGTCAGGGTGACGGGGCCCGCTCAGGACGCCCGCTTGAGCTCCCACGAAATGGTCATGCCCTCGGGCGGGGTCTCGCCGTCGATCACCAGCTGGAGCGCGCCGTGCGGCCGTGCCTCGCCGTCGATCCAGAGGCTGTCCTCGACCTCGAGATGACCGCCCCGGCAGCGAAACTGCCAGACCGCGCCGCGCAGACGTAACAGGGCGCCCTGTCCGTCCGCCGTCTTGGTCACCTCGACGGCCGGGGCAAGATGGAAGCGCACGGCGAAGGGCAGGGGTTCGGCCCGGCGCCGTTTGCCGGTCGAGATCAGCCGGTCTTCGCCGCTGAGCTGGCGGCCGTCCGAGGAGAGGTTGAGCCGGCGCTCGTGGAGCAGGCCGAAGCGGCGGGCATAGCCGTCATGGCTCGCCTCGACCCGGCCGATGCCGGCGGTGTCGTCGCGCGCCGTCTCGACCTCGCCGACGCCCTTGCCCAGGGAGCCGTCCTCGTGGATCGCGGTCGAATTGCGGTCGCCGAGGGTCAGCGTGGAGTGCGCGGCGGTGGTCCGCAGCGCCTGCACCAAAGCCGGCGGCAGCGCGCCCTTCGCCTGCCCGACGCCGCCGCAATTGCCGATCATCCGGTTCGGCCCGTCGCTGAATTCGAAGGCGAGGGTCGAGGCGCAGGCGCCGGGGAGCGCGCGGGGCGGCGGGGGCGGGGCGGCGTCGAAGACGAGCACGCTCGCCTTGGCCTGCACCCTTTGGTAGCCCCAGCCCCGGGCGTGGCGGAGCGCTCTTGCCTGAAGGCCGGCGCCGTCGACCGCGGCCGCAACGCGACGGCGGCTCGCCATATGCCCGCCCTGCCAGTTGGAAAGCGCCTCGTCGCCGAGCGTGACGGAAAGCAAGGCGCCGACGGCCGAGGCGAGCGCCTCCGTCAGCCATTCGGGCACGTCGCGCCGGGCGGCGGCATAGACGGCGCGCAGCTGCGCCAGCGTCTCGACGAGGCCGAGCTGCTCGGTCGGCGAGCGGCTGACGAGGCCGCCATCGTCATGCAGCGAGAGGTCGAACGCACGGGCCAGCCCCGCTTCGCCCGATTTCAGCCGCGCCGGCCCGCCCTGCACGACCAGAGCCGCGGCGATCACGCCGCTCCATGCGGTGATCCGGGCGAGGCCGGGCATGGCCCGATCGGCGCTCCGCTCCAGATGGCGAGCACCGCGGGCGAGCGTGTAGAGGACCGAGGAACGGTAGACCGCATCGGCGCTGGAGAGGATGTAGGGGGCATAGGCCGTCCAGAACAGAATCCGGCGCCCCCAGAGATCGGCGCGCCAGGCGGGCTCGCTGACCTGCTCGGCATGGGCCGCGAGCCAGTTGCGCATGATCGCCTCGGCCGCGCGCGCGCCCTTCTCCCGCGTCGCCGCGGCGGAGAGGTCGCGCAGCCAGGCGAAGCTCTGGAGCCAGGCGCTGAAATCTTCCGGCAGACCGAGCGTGCGGAAATCAAGCCCTTCAGCCTCGACTTCGGTGCCGCCGTGGCGGAAGACGCCGTTCAGCAGGGCCTCGCCCGCGCCCTTGTCCCCGATGATCGGATCCTTGGGCACGGCGATCAGCTTCAGCGGCATCCGCCCGCGCAGCCGCAATTTGTGCACCGGCGTCCGCCAGGCCAAGCGGTGCAGCCGGTAGCTCAGCCGCTCGAGCAAAGAGAGCCCGCGGTCGTCGCCGACCCGGATCAGCCGTTTGCCGGGCTCGATCTCGCCTCCGCCCGTGTCGCTCTCCACCTTTTCGAGGAGGCTCACCCCCTCAGCCCCCTGATATTCTCCGCATAGGCATCGGGTCCGCCCTTGAAGGTCGCGGTCCCGGCGACGAGCACGTCGGCGCCGGCCTCGATCGCGCGTTTGCAGTTCGCCTGATCGATCCCGCCGTCGACCTCGAGATCTATGCTGAGGCCGGCGGCATCGATCCGCTTGCGGATCGCCGCGATCTTCTTGAGCTGGCTGTCGATGAAACTCTGTCCGCCAAAGCCCGGATTGACGCTCATC
>DATINU010000331.1:0-2353 GCA_035473955.1 Allosphingosinicella sp. | reverse complement strand
GCGCTTCTTGCCGTCGCGGCCAGCCCAGAAACAGGTCGTCGCGGCTGACGTGATCGTAATGCCGCGCTCGGCTTCCTGATCCATGAAGTCCATCGTCGCGGCGCCGTCATGGACTTCGCCGATCTTGTAGGACTTGCCGGTATAATAAAGGATGCGCTCGGTCGTCGTCGTCTTGCCGGCATCGATGTGGGCCATGATGCCGATGTTGCGATACTTGTCGAGCGGATGGCTGCGGGCCATGACGTTTACTCCAGGGCCGGGGTCCGGCCCCGGCGTTCAATTGGTTACCAGCGGTAATGCGAGAAAGCGCGGTTGGCCTCGGCCATCCGGTGCGTGTCCTCGCGCTTCTTGACGGCGTTGCCGCGATTGTTCGCGGCGTCCATCAGCTCGCCCGACAAACGGCCGGCCATCGTCTTTTCCGAACGCGCGCGGGCGGCGGTGATCAGCCAGCGGATGGCGAGCGCCTGGGCGCGCTCGGTGCGCACCTCGACGGGGACCTGGTAGGTCGCGCCGCCCACGCGGCGGCTGCGGACCTCGATGCCCGGCTTCACATTGTTGAGCGCGTCGTGGAAGATCCCGATCGGGTCCTTCTTGGCCCGCTCCTCGACGGTCTCGAGGGCGCCATAGACGATCCCCTCGGCGACGGACTTCTTCCCGTCGAGCATGATGTTGTTCATGAATTTGCTGAGCGTGATATCCCCGAACTTCGGATCGGGCAGGATTTCGCGCTTCCCTGGGCGGCGGCGACCAGACATAAATTTTTCCTTTGTTCTTCAGCCGATTCCGGAACGTGTCCGGGGCTTACTTCGGACGCTTGGCGCCGTATTTGGAACGGCTCTTCCTGCGGTCCTTGACACCCTGGGTGTCGAGGACGCCGCGCAGGACGTGGTAGCGGACGCCGGGCAGGTCGCGAACGCGGCCACCGCGGATCAGCACCACCGAGTGCTCCTGAAGGTTGTGGCCTTCGCCGGGGATGTAGGAGATCACCTCGCGCTGGTTCGTCAGACGAACCTTGGCGACCTTGCGAAGGGCCGAGTTCGGCTTCTTCGGGGTGGTCGTATAGACGCGGGTGCAGACGCCGCGCTTTTGCGGATTCTGCTCCATCGCAGGGACCTTCGATTTGGCCTTCTGCGGTTCGCGACCCTTGCGGATCAGCTGGTTGATCGTCGGCATGAAGCCCTTCACCTTATCTAAGTTACTCTACAGCCACGCAAAAATGCGCAAAGGAGGAGAGGCGGCCTTTTCGGCCCCCCAGGCCTTTGCTTCACATGACAGCAGCGTTCAGCTCAAAAACGCCCTCTGGGGCAGCGTCTGGCTTGAGAAGCCACCACCAGCCCTTGGGCGCGGCGGCCTATAACCGCGAGGGCGATATGGGTCAACACACCCTGTTTGTGAAGGGCGCTTCGGCTCAGCGTATCACCGGAAGCACCACGACCGGTGCCAAGCCCGCCCGGGTCAGCACCTGGATCGCCCGATAGACGGCGATGAAGCTCGCCTCGCTTGATGGCGCAAGGGTCACCGCGCCGGGCGGAGCCACCACCGGCGGCGGCACATCCTGCCCGCTTCCCGGCGGCGGCGGCAACGGCTCCTCGGGCACCACCTCACCGCCGCCCGCCACGCCGGCGCGGGTGCGCAGGCCGGCAAGGTCGATCGGCGCGCCGTTCCAGGTCATGCGCTCGCCCGGGCCGACAGCGATCGTGGTCGCGATCGGCGCCGGGGGTGCGTTCTCCAGCTGGAAGTGGGCGAATTCCGGCTGGTCCGGGCTGCCGGCGGGCTTCAGCGCCACCCGGTCGAAGCCGGCCCGCTGAATCGCGCCGAGCATTCGCGCCGCGCAGTCGAAGCCGAGCTCCGGCGGCGCCTCCAGGCGCAGAAAGGGCAGCGATTCGATCCTGATCTGGTCGATCCCACCCGCCGCCGCGATCGCCCGCTCCAGCAGGGCGAAGCCGCGGTTGGTCAGCGCCTCGGCGGTCACCGCCTCGCCATTCCACCGCGCCGTGCAATCGCTCCCGTTCGAGGCGAGCGTGACGGTCGCGCTTCCTTCCACCCCGCCGGACCGGGGGCGCGACTGGTCCACGGCGTCGTTGCCCCCGACCGCGTTGCCGACAAGCTGCGAGCATGAGGCCAAGAGGATCGACAAGGGCAGTAGGGCGTATCGCATCACTGCGTATTGCCTTCCTGCGAATTGGCGCCTTCAGCGGGCCGGGCAGGCGGACCGGCCGCCGCCGGGATGTTCGCCCCCGGCGGCGCCAGCGTCGGGCTCACGTTGCGCAGCAGGAACAGCACCTCATAGACTTGAGCGACCGTGGCTTCAGGCGCCGGGGCGACGATCAGCAGCGTCGGAAAGCCCTGCCCG
>DATINU010000330.1:0-7914 GCA_035473955.1 Allosphingosinicella sp. | reverse complement strand
GGCGTGTTGTCGTCATTGCCCACCCAGACGCCCACCACGAGATCGCCCGCGAAGCCCACGAACAGCGCGTCGCGATAATCTGAGGTCGTGCCGGTCTTGCCGAAGGTCGGAATGGGGAGCGCGGCGGCGCGGCCCGTGCCCCGGTTGGCGGCCGAATAAAGCACGTCGCGAAGCATGGCGAAGGCGGGGTCGCGGGCGCTTGGATGCTCCTCGCCGCCCCACCAGCTGCCGTCGTCGAGCGGCAGGCCATGCGCGCGAACCGGATAGCGGCCCGAAGCGACCGAGGCATAGGCCTGGGTGAGCTCGACCAGCGTCATGTTGTTGACGCCGAGCGGCAGGCTCGGTTCGGGCCTGAGCGGCGTGGTGACGCCGAGATCGCGGGCGGCGCGGATCACATTATTGCGGCCGACGCGCTCGGAAACCTGCACGGCGACGCTGTTGCTCGACCAGGTCACCGCCTCGCGCACGTTGATCGGCCCGCGGTAGGAATCGCCGTAATTGCGCGGTTCCCAAGTGCCGAGCCGGATCGGGCGGTCGTCGACCGGGCTGTTCGGATTGAGCCCGGCCCTGAAGGCGGCGAGGTAGACGAAGAGCTTGAAGGCCGAGCCCGGCTGACGGCGGGCCTGGACGGCGCGGTTGAAGGGGCTCAGCGCATAGTCCTTGCCGCCGACCATGGCGACGACGCGGCCGTCGAGGCGCATGGCGACCAAAGCGGCCTGGGCGCGGCCGAGGCCCGCACGGCGGATGGTGCGAACCGCGGCGCGCTGCATGTCGCCTTCCAGCGTGGTGCGGACGAAGCGCTGGCCGTAGCCCTCGTCCGACATGTCGGTCGCCTGCGGCATCACCCAGTCGGCGAAATAGGTGCCGGTGGGGACGTCGTCGCTGGGGCCGCGGCGGACGCGCGCCGGGCGGGCGTCGGCAAGGCGCGCCTCGGTGATGTAGCCCGCATCGGCCATGGCGCGCAGGACGAGCCGGGCGCGGGCGCGGGCGCCGTCGAGATTCTCGGTCGGGGCGAGCCGGCTCGGCGCATTCACCACCGCCGCCAGCATCGCCGACTGCTCGAGCGTCAGATCCTCGGGCGCGACGTTGAAATAATGGCGCGCGGCGGCGCGCAGGCCATAGACATTGTCGCCGAAATAGACGTTCGAAAGATAGCGGCTGAGGATTTCCTCCTTGGTCAGCCAAGCCTCCAGCCAGAGCGCGATCAGCGCCTCCTGCGCCTTGCGGATCGGAGTGCGCGCGGGGCTGAGGAAGCTGGTCTTGGCGAGCTGCTGGCTGATCGTCGAGCCGCCCTCGCGGACGCGGCCCTCACGCAGGTTGCGGGCCATCGCCCGGCCGATCCCCCAGGGATCGATGCCGACATGGCGGAAGAAGCGCCTGTCCTCGATCGCGATGAAGGCCTGGCCGACATGGGGCGGCAGCTGCATGACATCGACCGGCTCGCCGATGATCGCGCCGCGCCGGGCGATCGGTTCGCCCTCGGCGGAGAGGATGGTGAGGCTCGGCGCCGCCACCGGCCCGAGCGAGCGGGAGAGCGGCGCGGTCAGGATCAGCCAGGCGATCGCCAGCAGGAACAGCAGGGCCGCGAGCTTGATGATCCGCTTGACCAGCCGGACGCGCGACAGCGGCGGCTGATCGGTGGCCGGTTCCTCGGCGGGCGCGACGGCGGTCATGGCGCCTGTGTCAGCATGTTTCGGGGCGGTTTAGCAAGCGCTCCGGCTGGATTTGGGCGGGTTCGACGCCGGGGACGGGCCAGGCGGCGCCGGTAACGAGCGCTTCGACGATCTCGGCCATGGCGGGCGCGGTCTGCAGGCCGTAGCCGCCCTGGCCGACCAGCCAGAAGAAGCCGGGCGCGTCCGGCGCGAAGCCTGCGGTTGGGGTGCGATCGGCGGTGAAGGTGCGAAGACCCGCCCAGCGATGGGCGATGCGGCTGACCTTCAGCGTCGTATAATGTTCGAGCCGGTCGGCGGCATAGGCGATGTCGTAATCGTCGGGCTGGGCGTCGCCGGGCTCGGCGGGAACCTCGTCGACCGGGGAAACCAGCAGCTGGCCCGCCTCGGGCAGCATGTAGAAATCGCCCGCCGCGCTATGGACGAACGGCCAGGCCGCGGCGTCCATGCCGGCGGGCGGATCGACGACGATGATCGTGCGGCGCTTCGGCGCGAGGCCAAGAGGATCTACCCCGGCCAATGCGGCAACTTCGTCCCCCCAGGCGCCGGCCGCATTGACCAGAATGGGCGTCTCACAGGATTCATTTATCACCCAGTTGGCGTTTCGGCGCTCGATTCGACCGATCCGCGCGCCCGTCCTGATCTCGCCGCCTTCAGTGCGCACCTGCCGGGCATAGCTTTGCAGCAGGGCGTCGGCGTCGAGCTTCAGACCGGTGGGATCGTAGACCCCGCGCGCCGGATCCCGCAGCACGGGGCAGAGCCGCGTCATCTCCTCGGGGCCGACGCCGCCGATCGTCGCGGCGAAGGCGGTCATCGCGGTTTCGAGCTTGGCGAGCGCCGCCAGATCGTCTTCGCCGCCGAAATAGAGCGTGGCGAAGGGGCGGGCGATCGGGGTGTTGCAAAAGCCCTCGGGCTGCGCCTCGAAGAAGGGGCGGCTGTGCGCGGTGAGCGCGCGCACGGCGGTGTTGCCGATCCCGTAATGGCTGAAGGACACGCTACGGCCCGAGCTGTGATAGCCGAGCCCCTCCTCGCCCTCCAGCACGATCACCTTGCCGTGACGGACGAGCCTGGCCGCTGCCGAAAGTCCGGCGATGCCGCCCCCGATGACGAGGAAATCCGCCCTCTCCATAGGGCGAGGCGCTAGCCGATTTGGCGCATCCGGTCACGAGCCGGTTCGAATTCCTCAATCGGGCGGCCGAGCAGCACGTCGACGATCCGTTGCGCGGCCCGCCCGTCGCCATAAGCCAGCGATGGCGCCAGCGGGGGAAAACTGCCGTCGAGCCGAACCTCGGCGGCGCGCACGATCCGGTCCGGATCGGTGCCGGCGAGGACCGCGCCTTCGGCCAGGCTTTCGGGCCGGTCGCTGGCCTTGCGCAGGATCACGGCCGGCGTGCCGAGCGCGGCCGCTTCCTCCTGGACGCCTCCGGAATCGGTCAGGACCAGGTCGGCGCGGTCGAGCAGGGTGATGAAGGCCGGCAGATCGAGCGGATCGAGCAGGCGGACATTGACCGGGGCGGCGCCGTCGAGCGCCGGATTGGGATGGCGCGGAAAGACGACCTCGATGTCGTCGCGCGCGGCCAGCCGCTCCAGCGCGGCGCAGATTGCAGCAAAGGGGGCGCCGAAGCTCTCGCGGCGGTGGCAGGTGACGAGAATCAGCTTCTTTGCCGGATCGAGCGGGGGCAGGCCTCTCTCCCGCTCCGGCTGGGCGAGGACATGGTGGAGCGCGTCGATGCCGGTGTTGCCGGTGACGTAGACGTCGCCGCGGAGCCGCTCGCCGACGAGATTGGCGCGGGCCATCGGGGTGGGCGCGAAATGCAGGTCGGCGGCGAGCGCGATGGCGCGGCGGTTCATCTCCTCCGGGAAGGGCGCATTGACGCAATAGGTGCGCAGGCCCGCTTCGACATGGGCGACCGGGATGCGGCGGTTGAAGGCGGCGAGCGCGGCGGCGAGCGCGGTGCTGGTATCGCCCTGGACGAGCACCCGGTCCGGCGCGGCTTCGGCAAGCACATGGTCGATCCGGCCGATCGCGCGCGAGACGAGCGCGTTGAGCGTCTGATCGCGCTCCATCAGGGCAAGATCGTGGTCCGGCCGGATCCTGAAGTAATCGAGCACCTGATCGAGCAGGCCGCGATGCTGCGCGGTCACGCAGACTTGCGACATAATGCTCGTTTCGCCTTTCAGCGCGATCAGGATCGGCGCCAACTTGACCGCTTCGGGCCTCGTCCCGAATATCGACAGCAACTTCATTGCCGCGCCCCCCGCGCTCAGCAGGAGGTAAAGCACAGGCTAAAGCCTAAAACGAGTCAAAATTCGGACGAATTGTTCGCTTTTAGTACGTGCCGCCCGAATTGCGGCGCGCATCCGCTCGCCCCGCCAAGTAAGCGGCGCAGCTTGACCGGAGCGAGGTGCTGTCCGTCGAGGACAGCGAATAGGCGCTGCTCAGCCGGCCGATGAAGGCCGCCGGGTCGTCCTGCTCGCCCGCCGCGCGGCAGATGGTGGTGATCTGCGCGAGATCGAGCGGGTTGCCGCCCGAAGCGCGGCGCGGCGTGGCGGCGATTTGGCGCGGAGTGGCGGTGGTCTGGCGCGGGGTGGCGGCGCGGACCGGCGTCGCGGTGGCGGTCGTGGTGCGCCGCGGCGGCGGCGTGGCGCGCGAGGGCGCGGTGCGGGGCTGCAGGGCTTCGGCGCGAGCCTGCAGCTCGAGCGCGTCCCGGTCGACCATGGGCAGGACCTTGGAACCCGCCAGAAGCGCCGTCAGGATGATGACCATTTCAAATCCCCCCGGGAACCAGCTCCCGATGGCACGGAAATTAGGCCGACATGGTAAACAAGCCGTTAACCTTGATTGACGCGGCCGCTTTCGCGCATCAGCAGGCATGACCGACGAGGATCTCGCCGCCCATCTCGCCGAAGAAGCGGGGCGCCTGCTGCTGGAGCAGCGCGCGAGCAGCCTGCTCGAAGGTGCGGCGCTCGGCCGGGTCGCGGACCAGGTCGCCAACGCCTTCATCCTCACCGGGCTCGCCGAGTGGCGGCCGGGCGATGCCTGGCTTTCCGAGGAAAGCTGCGACGACAGGACGCGGCTGGGCCAATCGAGGGTCTGGATCATCGATCCGCTCGACGGGACGCGCGAATATTCGGAAGGGCGCGACGATTGGGCGGTGCACGTTGCGCTCGCGGTCGATGGCGCGCCGAGGATCGGCGCCGTGGCCGTTCCGGCGAAAGGGCGGCTGTTCCGCTCGGACCGGGTCGAGACGCCGGCCGCTCCGCCCCGGGAACGGCCGCTGATGCTGGTCAGCCGGACCCGGCCGCCGGAAGAAGCCGCCGCGGTCGCGGCGTTGCTCGGCGCGGAGCTGGTCCCGATGGGCTCGGCGGGGGCGAAGGCGATGGCCGTCGTCGCGGGGGAGGCCGACCTTTATTACCATGCGGGCGGCCAGCACGAATGGGACAATTGCGCGCCGGCCGCGGTCGCGCTCGGCGCCGGGCTGCACGCCAGCCGGGTGAATGGCGAGCCGCTCGTCTACAATCGGGCCGACACCTTGATGCCGGACCTCCTGATCGGCCGGCCTGACCTCGCCGGGCGGATCACGGCCTATTGCAGGTAGGCGCGGAGTTCGAGCCAGGCCTCGCGCTTCCGTTCGAACGGCAGCGCCGCATAAGCGGGGCTGCTCGACGGCAGATCGATCAGGGTGAGCGCGGTGCCTGCCAGCTGTTTCCGCCCGATGCTGGCCGACTTGCCGCCGTTGAAGGCGATGGCGCGCAGCTCGGGAAGCGTGGCGGCGAGCGCGGCGATATCGCTCGCCTCGAGCAGGCGGATATCGGCGTCGAGGCTGCTCTGGCGGGTCGCGGCGGCGACCGTGTCCCAAAGGCCGATGCCGGCGTCGAGCAAGGCGTCCAGCCGGTCCTCATAGTCGAGCGCGACGAGATCGCGTCCGATCACTGCGCCGGTGAGACGCCAGAACTGGTTTTGCGGGTGGGCATAATAACGCTGCTTCGCCAGCGAGACCGCGCCCGGCAGGCTGCCGAGGATCAGGAGGCGCGTGTCCGGGCCGGTGACGGGCGCAAAGCAATGCTGCATAGGGCGCGCTTATGAAGATCGCGGGCGGATGTCACTGCAAGGCCGTGCGCTTCGAGGCCGAAGTGCCCGAGGCGGTGGCGGTACTCGATTGCAATTGCTCGATCTGCGCGGCGACGGGGTTCCGGCACCTGATCGTGCCGCACGGCGATTTCCGGCTCCTCTCGGGGGAGGGGGCGCTGACCTCGTACCGGTTCGGCACCGGCGCGGCGGACCACCTCTTCTGCTCGGTCTGCGGGGTGAAGAGCTTCTACCAGCCGCGCTCGCATCCCGAGGCCTGGAGCGTGAACCTCAACGCGCTCGACGAGGTCTCGGGGCTCAGCATCAGTGCCAGCGCCTTCGACGGGCGTAACTGGGAGCAGGCGGCGGCCGGGCTCGACTAGCAATCCGTCATCCTGACGAAAGTCAGCAGCCATGAACACGGAATATGAGAGCCCGCTTGCACCGTGGTCATGGAGCCCGGATCAAGTCCGGGATGACGAGGTGGCGGCGCTTGCCGCCCTTCCCATCCCGCCTTAGTCTGCCCCGAAAAGGGAGGGGTAAGGGATGAGCGAGGCAGCGGCCGCCGTCGGCGCCGATTATGTGGTCGATGCCAAGCGCGACCGGCTGGTCATCGTCGCCTCTTCGCTCGGCACCGTCTTCGAATGGTATGATTTCTTCATCTACGGCACGCTTGCGCCGGTCATCGCCATGCATTTCTTCCCGGCGACCAACCCGACCGCGGCGCTGCTGCTGACCCTGGCAACCTTCGGCGCGGGCTTCGGCGTAAGGCCGATCGGCGCGATCCTGTTCGGCATTCTCGGCGACAAGCTTGGGCGCAAATACACCTTCCTCGTCACCATCACGCTGATGGGCATCGCCACCGCCGCGGTCGGCCTGCTGCCGACCTATGCGCAGGTCGGGATCGCGGCGCCGATCCTGCTCGTCATCTGCCGGCTGCTGCAGGGGCTGGCGCTCGGCGGCGAATATGGCGGCGCCGCGATCTACGTCGCCGAGCATGCGCCGCAGAACAAGCGCGGCTTCTACACCAGCTTCATCCAGGCGAGCGTGATCGGCGGCTTCCTGCTGAGCGTGATCATGGTACTCGGCTCGAACTGGCTGGTCGCGCCGGAGGCGCGCGAGGCCTGGGCGTGGCGAATCCCGTTCCTGGTCTCGCTGCTGCTCCTCGCCGTCTCGCTCTGGGTACGGTTGAAGCTCAAGGAGAGCCCGGTTTTCAAGGCGATGAAGGAGGCGGGCCAGACCGCGAAGAATCCGCTGAGGGAGAGCTTCAGGGGCTGGCAGCGGACGAAGATGATCCTGGTCGCTTTGTTCGGCATCGCCGCGGGGCTCACCGTGATCTGGTATACCGCGCAATTCCAGGCGCTCTATTTCCTGCAGAGTGCGCTTCGGATCGACGATACGGCGGCCCGGCTGATGATCGGCGTCGCCGCGCTGTTTTCGATGTTCTGGTTCGTCCTGTTCGGCTGGCTTTCCGACAAGATCGGCCGCAAGACGCCGATCGTCACCGGCTACGCGCTGACCATCATCCTCATTTTCCCGCTCTTCTACTGGATGGCCGCGGCCGCCAATCCGGAACTCGCCGAGGCGATGGAGCGCAACCCGGTCACCGTGCAGGGCAACAAGTGCGATTACGATCCGTTCGCGCAGCGCCAGGCGACGCCCTGCGGCCGCGCGCTCGATACGCTGACCCGGCGCGGCGTCGCCTACACCCTGATCCCGGCGCAGGGCTGGAGCGGCGACGCCTATCAGGTCCGCGTCGGCAACACGATCACCAACGCCGAGGCGCCGGCCGCGCTCGACGCCACGCTCCGCGCCGCCGGCTACAAGCTCGAAAAATCGGTGCCGACGAACAGCCAGGCGATCCAGGTCGTGCTGGCGATCATCGTGATCGGCTTCCTTTCCGGCATGACCTACGGGCCGGTGGCGGCGCTGCTGGTCGAAATGTTCCCGGCGCGGGTGCGCTACACCTCGCTCTCGGTGCCCTACCACATAGGCACGGGCTATTTCGGCGGCTTCCTGCCCTTCATCAGCCAATATATCGTGGCGCGGACCGGGGACCCGTTTTCGGGCCTTTGGTACACGATCGCGGTGGTGACGATGGCGCTGATCGTCACCCTGTTCTGGCTGCCCGAAACGGCGGGAAAAAGGCTGGACTAAGCGCCGCGCCGCGCTAGG
>DATINU010000329.1:0-14520 GCA_035473955.1 Allosphingosinicella sp. | reverse complement strand
CGCGGACCGCGGCGACCATCTGGCTCGCCTCCGATTCCGGCACGCGCGGGTCGTTATGCCCGGTCACGACCATCAGCGGGATCCTGAGGTCCGCAACATGGGTGAGCGGGCTGATCGCCAGCAGCTGCGCGCGCTGCGCCGGATCGCGCTCGTCGCCATATTCGACGCGCCGCAAGTCGCGGCGGTAGCTCTGCGTATTTTCGAGGAAGGTCACCCAGTTCGAAATGGCGACCGTGCAATTCGCGGCGCGCAGCCGGGGCCCGTACTGGATCGCCGCCGCGTAGCACATATAGCCGCCATAAGAGCCGCCGGTGACGGCGAAGCGGGCCCGGTCGAGGCCCGGATCGGCCTGCAGCCGGTCGAGAAAGGCGCCGAGATCGCGGACGCTGTTCTCGCGGAGCGCCGGGCCGTTGTCGAGATCGACGAAGCGCCGCCCGTAGCCGGTCGAGCCGCGGACATTGGGATAGAAGAGGGCGATGCCGAGCTCGTTGACCAGATAATTGCTGCGGCCCAGGAAGATCGGGCGCGACTGGCTCTCCGGCCCGCCGTGGACGTTGACGATCACCGGCCGGGCCCCGGGGAAGCGGACGCGGTCCGGCCGGTAAAGGAACCCCGAGACGGGCTCGCCGTCGAAGCTGCGCACCTCGACCAGCTCGGGCTCGACATTGCGTTCGGGATCGAGCCCGCCCGTTTCGCTGCGCGTCCAGCGGGTGAGCGCGAGCGTCTCGGGATCGACCGAATAAGCATCTGCGGCGCTGCGCGCCGAGGTGAGGCTGAAGCCGACCGCGCCCCAAGGGGCGATATCGACGCCGCCGATCACGCCGGCCGGAAGCGATTCGACCAGCCGCACGCGCCGCGTCCTCAGGTCGATCAGCCGCAGCCTGCTCGCCCCGGCCTCGTTGGTCACGAAGGCGATGAAGCTGCCGTCGTCGGCGATGTCGAAGCCGGTCACGTCCCAGTTGATCCCGGCGACCACGGTTGTGAAGGCGCCGGTCGCCGGATCGATCGTGCCGAGCCGCTGGAAGTCCGAGCCCTCGTCCGAGGTCACCCAAAGCGTGCCGTCGGGCGCGAAGCGCGCCGCGCCATAGGCGACATTGCGGCGGGGATCGCCGATCGGAGCCAGCCGCCTCGTTTCGAGGTCGAGCATGTAGAGGTTGGAACGGGTGACCTGGCGGAATTCGATCACGATCGCCCGGCGGTTGTTGGGAGAGAAATCGGCGATCGCCCAGCCGCCGCCCGAGACCTGGGCGACCAGCCGGTTGCTCGAGGGATTGCGCGGGTCGGCAACATAGAGGTCGCTGTCCGTGCCGTTGCGCCGGGTCGAGCTGTAGCCGATCAGCTGCCCGTCCCGGCTCCAGCGGTTGAACTGGTTGCGGCTGAGCCCGTCGCTGATCAGCCGAAGCTGGCCGTCGGCGAGCGTATGAAGCTGGAAGAATTCGTTGCCGCCGACATCCTTGGCGGCGACCAGGACGTCGCCCGCGGGCGACCAGGAACCGCTGACCGGCTCGCTCTCGAAGCTCAATTGCTGGCGATCGCCCATCGGCATGGCGACCCGGTGCAGCTGGTTCGTGCTGCCGAACCGGGTCGAGATCAGCATCGAGCGGTCGCGGCTGTTCCAGCCGGCGAAGGCCGCGGTGCGGAACTCCATATAGGGCCGCGTCGCCACGGCAAGCTCGGCGGGAATTGCGGGCATGCCATCGGCGATCAAGGCGGGCGGCTTCGGCACCGTCACCGGCGCGGCCGCCGGCGGCACCGGCTGGGCGAGGGCGGCGGCGAGCGGCGCCGCGAGCATGGCCAGAGCGAGCGAGACGCGCATCCAATCCCCCTTTGGGCCCACGCCGCTCAGCTTAGCCCCGCCCGCCTCAGCCGTCGAGCGCCGCATAGCTGAACAGGCGGTAGCGGTAGCGCTGCTGGGCCCGCATGTTCCCCGCGAGCCGGCCGTGCAGATCGTCGTCCCAGCGGCTCCAGCGCGTGATGAAGGCGTCGGCCGCGCGCTCGTCGCCGCGGTCCTGCAGCGCCAGCACCTCGCGCAGCAGATCGCTGACCGCGCGATGATAATTATCGTAATCGATGCTGAGCCGCTGCGTCTCGCGGTCGAAGCGGAGCACGCCGCGGTCGAGGAACCAGTTGAACTGCATGAGCTGCATCGTCTGGTAGGGCTGATCGCGACGCGGGCGCACGTTCTGCAATGTCCGGTTGATGCCGGCGGCATAATGGGAACGAAGCGTCTCGTCGGTGAAATAGCCGCGCCGCCTCAGCTCTTGCCCGGCGAAGAGCGAGACGAGGTCGGCCTTCATCTCCTCGAGCAGATTGCCGTTGGCGCCGAGCGCGGCGTCGAGATCGCGGCCGTCGCGGGTCCGGTCGACGCCGAGATAGTGGCCGACCTCGTGCCAGAGCGTGCGATGGAAGGTCGAATCCGCGGTCAGCTGATCGGCGTGACGCGGCGCCATCACCGCCCGCCAGACCGTGCTGCCCGCGCCGAAGATTTCAGGCGAGCGCATGATATTGGCGCGGAGCAAAATCGTGCGTCCGTAGCGCCGCGCGAACAGCGCCTCGTTGGGCAGGATCGAGGCGGTGTTGCCGCCGCGCGACTGGCCGAAATCGGCGACCACGTCGTAGACGCCGACCGGAATGTCCTCGCGGATGCGCTTGTGCCGGTCGTAGGGCAAGGCGTCCTCGACCGCCTGCAGCCCCTGCATGCCGCGCCGCAGCGCCGCCGTCTCATCGCTCCGCGCCGCCAGCAGGCTGAAGGAATAGAAGGCCCGGGTGCCGAGCAGTTCGTCGTCATAGGTCTCGTAGGCGCCGATCTGCGCGTTGAGATTGCGGAAATGGCCCGTCACCCAGGCGGCGTCGCCCGATTCGTAATCGTCGGAGAGGAGGTCGCGGGCGCGGTTGCGCAAATAGCCGGCGAACTCGGCGTCGCTCGGCTGGACCAGATCGGCGGCTTGGTTGAGCAGGCCGTGGGCGCGGACCGTCTCGTCCGCATAAGCGACCGAATAAGGCAGGCCGTAGAGCACCACCGACGTCGGCAGCCGCGCCAGCCCTTCCAGATGCGCCCGGAGACCAGGGTGGAGTGCGTCGAGCACTGGATGGCGGCGCAAGGCGGCGATGTCCGCGCGCAGCGACGCCGCGTCCGCCCGGCGCACGACCGAGCGCGCGTCGCTGAGCTCGGCGCGCTGCTGCGGATGGGCGGCGAGATAGGCGTCGAGCTCGGCGCGGGTCAGGTCCCAGGGATAGACGTTCTTGCCCGCAGGCGCCGGCGGCACCGCGACGAAGGGTTCGCGGCGATTGTCGAGCGTGGTCGCGATCGGCCCCTGGAACAGGCGATAGAGCGTCAGCCGCGCATGGTCCTCCTGGCGAAGCATTCTCGCTCGGTTGCTCCGCTCCAGAGCGGCGCGCACGACGAGCGCATCGCGGTGCCGTTGCGTTTCGTAAATGTCTTGGAAGATTCGCCCGACCTCAAGCAACTTCGCCATCGCTTGCCGCTCCGCCGGACTCAGCCGCGAGAGATCGGGCGCCAGCCTGATCTCCTGCATCTTCTCGAGGATCTCGTTCGCCTGCGGGAGCGCGTAGGCGGTTCCGGGCTGCGGCGGCTGGGCCAGCAGGGGCGTGACGGCCATGGCGAGAGCGGCGAGGGGCAGAGCGAGCTTCATCGGCGGGGCCTTTCGTGTCCGCTTGGTGTGGCCTTTCCCGGCGCGATGCGTCAACAAGGGAGCATGATCACCCAATATGGCGTGCTCCCTTATCGTGTCGCGGCGGACGGCGGGATCGAGGTCCTGCTGATCACGTCCAAGGAGCGCGGCCGCTGGGTGATACCCAAGGGCAATCCGATTCCCTTCATGCTCAACTACGAATCGGCTGCGCGCGAGGCCTATGAGGAAGCGGGCGTCGAAGGCCCGATCGCGCTCGAGCCGATCGGCAGCTACCGCTACGACAAGAAGCGCCGCGGCGGCTCCGCGCCGGCCCTCGTCAACGTCTATCCGCTTGAGGTGACTCGGGAGGCGGCAAGCTGGCCCGAGGACCGCGAGCGCATCCGCAAATGGTTCGCGCAAGCCGAAGCCGCGGGGGCGGTGGAGGAGCCGGAACTCAGAGTCACAATTCTGTCTTTTAGCACGGGCAAAGACGGTCCGAGTCCGCGGACGTCGCTCGTGGTGATGAGCGTCAATCGTCTCTCCTGGGGGTATCGCATGCTGAAACTGGTCCGCAAGATCATGCCGCGCGAGGATCGCTTCTTCGATCTGTTCGAGCGCCATGCCCAGATCCTCGTCGCCGGCGCCGACGCCATGGGCAAATTGTTCTCCGGTTCCGCGCCGATTCCCGAGGCATGCAACGAGATCGCGACGCACGAAAATGCCGCCGACGACGTCACTCGTGACGTGCTGATCGCGGTCCGCCGCTCGTTCATCACGCCGTTCGACCGGAGCGCGATCACCGCGCTCACCTCGGCGATGGACAATGCGATCGACGAGATGTGGCAGACCGCCAAGGCGATCACTCTCTACGAGGTCGACACCTTCGAGCCGCAGATGAAGGAGATGAGCGATCTCGCCGGCGAGGCCGCGCGGCTCGTGCTCGAAGCGGTGCCGCTGATGCGCAACATCGGCAAAAATGCCGCCCGGCTGCACGAGATCACCGAAAAGAGCGTCCTGCTGGAGGGCCAGGCGGACGATCTCCACGACGCCGGCCTCAAGGCCCTGTTCAAGGCCAGGGGCAAGGACCAGGCGATGGGCTTCATGGTCGGCCGCGAGGTCTACCGGCATCTGGAACGGGTACTCGACGCCTTCGAGGACGTCGCCGACGAGATCACGGGCATCGTGATCGATCACGCCTGATGGACGGCTACACCTATACCATCATCGCGCTGATCGCGGTCGCGCTGCTGTTCGATTTCCTGAACGGCCTGCACGACGCCGCCAATTCGATCGCGACGGTGGTCTCGACCAGGGTGCTCAGCCCGCAAATGGCGGTGGTCTGGGCGGCGTTCTTCAACTTCATCGCCTTCCTCTTCTTTAGCCACGCGGTCGCCAACACGATCGGCAAGGGCATCATCCATCCGGACATCGTCACTCCCGCGGTGATCTTCGGCGCGCTGATGGGGGCGATCAGCTGGAACGTGCTCACCTGGATCCTCGGCATTCCGTCGAGCAGCAGCCATGCGCTGGTCGGCGGCCTGGTCGGGGCGGGCGTCTCGGCGGGCGGGTTCAGCGTCGTCGTCGCCTGGGGCGTGATCAAGACCGCGCTCTTCATCTTCCTCGCCCCGATCCTCGGCATGGCGATGGCGATCCTGCTGGTGATCATCACCTCTTGGCTGTTCAAGCCGGTCGCGGCGAACACTTCGGACCGCGTCTTCCGACGGCTTCAGCTCGTCTCGGCCGCGGCCTATTCGCTCGGCCACGGCGCCAACGATGCGCAAAAGACGATGGGGATCATCACCGTGCTCCTGTTCTCGCAAGGATTGCTGCAGGGCGAATTCCATGTGCCCTTCTGGGTGGTGATCAGCTGTCAGGCGGCGATGGGCCTCGGCACCCTGATGGGCGGCTGGCGGATCGTCCACACGATGGGCTCCAAGATCACCCGGCTGACTCCGCATCAGGGCTTCTGCGCGGAGACGGGCGGCGCCTTCATGCTGTTCGGCGCGACCGCCTTCGGAATTCCGGTTTCGACCACGCACACGATCACCGGCGCGATCATGGGCGTGGGCGCCGCCCGCCGCGCCTCGGCGGTCCGCTGGGGCGTCGCCGGCAACATCGTCATCGCCTGGTTCCTGACGATCCCGGCCTCGGCGTTGGTCGCCGCGCTCTTCTACGGGCTGACCCAGCTCTTCTAGCCGCTCAACACTCCACCACGTTGACCGCGAGGCCGCCCAGCGAGGTCTCCTTGTAGCGCTCGTTCATGTCGAGGCCGGTGCGGCGCATCGTCTCGATAACCTGGTCGAGGCTGACCCGGTGCGAGCCGTCGCCGATCATCGCCAGCCGCGAGGCTTCGATCGCCTTCACCGCGCCGACCGCGTTGCGCTCGATGCAGGGCACCTGCACCAGCCCGCCGACCGGATCGCAGGTGAGCCCCAGATTATGCTCCATGCCGATCTCCGCGGCATTTTCGACCTGCATCGGGCTTCCGCCCAGCGCCGCGGTCAGCCCCGCCGCCGCCATCGAGCAGGCCACGCCGACCTCGCCCTGGCAGCCCACTTCGGCGCCCGAGATCGACGCATTCTCCTTGAACAAGGAGCCGATCGCCGCCGCCGTCAGCAGGAAGATCCGCACCCCTTCCGCCGAGGCACTCGGGGTAAAGCGCTGATAATAACGCAGCACCGCAGGCACGATCCCCGCCGCGCCGTTGGTCGGCGCGGTCACCACCTTGCCGCCCGCCGCATTCTCCTCGTTGACCGCGAGCGCCCACAAATTGACCCAGTCGATCACGGTCAGCGGGTCCTTCAGCGCCTGCTCGGCCCGCTCGATCAGCAGCTGGTGGAGCGCGGGCGCCCGCCGCTTCACGTTCAGGCCGCCGGGCAGGATGCCGCCCACCGCCATGCCCCGGTCGATGCAGGCCGACATCGCCGCCGCGATCGCGTCGATCCGGGCGTCGATTTCTTCGTCGGTGAGGGACGCACGCTCGTTGGCGCGGGCGATGTCGGCGATCGCCAATCCCTCGCGCGCCGCGATGGCGAGCAATTGGTCGCCCGAGCTGTAGGCAAAGGGCACGTCCCAGGCGCCCTCGGGCGGCGCGTTGCGCGCCACCGCCGCCTCGTCGACGACCGCGCCGCCGCCGACCGAATAGGAAATGGCGGAGCGCAGCTCGTCGCCACCGCCGTCGAACGCGCTGAAGCGCATCCCGTTCGAATGATGCGGCAGCCGCTCGCGCTGCAGGAACCGGAGGTCCACCGCTTCGTCGAACGCGATCTCATGCGCGCCGCCGAGTCTGATCCGGCCGCTTTCGCGGATCGACGCCACCGTCCGGTCCGCTTCGTCGGGATCGATCCGGTCGGGCCGCTGGCCCGACAGGCCGAGCAGCACCGCCCGGTCGGTGGCGTGGCCCTTCCCGGTCAGCGCCAGCGAGCCGTAGAGATCGACCCCGACCCGCGCCACGTCGCCAAGCAGCCCATCTTCGCGCAGCCTCTCGACAAAGGTGCAGGCGGCCGTCATCGGTCCCATCGTGTGCGATGACGACGGACCGACGCCGATCTTGAACAGGTCGAAGGTGCTGCAGACCAAGCCGGCTCTCCTCGGGCGGCGACATGGGCCGGATGGGCACGCATGGCAAGGCTGAGCGGCCCCTTCGTCCTGCTGGACGACGCCCGCCCGGGCGGACGGGCCCTGCTCTACAGCCGGCCGCTCGGGATCGTCGAGACGCGCGACCATGGCGAAGTCCGCGCCTGCCTAGAGCGCCTCCGCCACCGCCACGCCGCCGGCTTCCTCGCCTACGAGGCCGGCTATGCGCTGGAGGAAAAGCTGGCGCCCTTGCGCGATATCCCCCAGCTGCCACTGCTCTGGTTCGGCCTGTTCGACGCGCCGGAGGATGTCGACGCGGCCTCACTTCTCCCCGATCCGGCCGGTGCCTGGGCGGGGGCGCCGGCGCCTTTGATCTCGCGCGCCGATTATGAGGCCGCGCTCGCGCAGGTGCTGGAGCACATCCAGGCCGGCGACATCTACCAGGCGAATCTGACCTTCCAGAACGAGGTGCGCGTCGCCGGCCACCCGCTCGCCCTTTATGCGGCGCTTCGCACCCGCGCCCGCGCCGGCCATGGCGCCCTGGTCTTCACCGGCACGCACTGGCTGCTCAGCCTGTCGCCGGAACTGTTCTTCACCCTCGAAAGCGGCCGGGTCACGACCCGGCCGATGAAGGGCACCGCGCCGCGCGGCAGCGATCCGGAGGCGCTGCGCGCCGACCCCAAGAACCGCGCCGAGAATCTGATGATCGTCGATCTGCTCCGCAACGATCTTTCCCGCGTCGCGAAGCCCGGGACGGTGAAGGTGCCGGAGCTGTTCGCGGTCGAGACCTATCCGACCATTCTCCAGATGACATCGACCGTCACCGCCGAGCTGGACGCCGGCCAGGGACCGATCGAACTGCTCGAAGCCATCTATCCCTGCGGCTCGATCACCGGCGCCCCCAAGCTCCGCGCGATGGAGATCATCGCCGGGCTCGAAGCGGCGCCGCGCGGCGCCTATTGCGGGGCGATCGGCAGGCTTGCGCCGGACGGCGATGCCGCGTTCAATGTCGCGATCCGGACGTTGACGCTGGAGGACGGCGGGACCATGGCCCGCCTGGGGCTCGGTTCCGGAATCGTCGCCGACAGCGAGGCCGGCGACGAATGGCGCGAATGCCTGGCGAAGGGAGCGTTTGTGGCGACGGAGCACAGCTTCGATCTCATCGAAACGATGCGCTTCGATCCGCATGACGGCGTCATCGAGCTCGACCGCCACCTCGCCCGCCTGAAGGACAGCGCCGAGGCGTTCGCTTTCGCCTTCGACCGGCACGAGGCGCGCAACGATCTGCAGGCCGCGACCTTCCGCGCCGGGCCGAGCAAGATCCGGCTCGCTTTGTCGCGGGTCGGCACGCTGGCGATCGAGCTGCAGCCGCTGCCCGAGACGCCCGCGGAGCCCGGCGAGGTCGCGCTCGCGCCGCTGCCCGTCTCCGCAACCGATTTCCGTCTCCGCCACAAGACCAGCGACCGCGGCTTCTACGACGAGGCCCGTGCCGCCGCCGGCGCCTTCGAGATCGTCTTCACCGACGAAGCGGGCTTCCTGACCGAAGGCAGCTTCACCAGCCTGTTCGTCGAGCGCGGCGGCACCCTGCTGACTCCGCCGCTGGCGCGCGGCCTCCTTCCCGGCGTGCTCCGCGCCCGTCTGCTCGACGAGGGCGGGGCGGAGGAGGCGGACCTGGTCGCCGCCGATCTCCAGGACGGCTTTCTGATCGGCAATGCGGTGCGCGGCCTCGTTCGTGCGCGGTTAAGGTGAAGGCGGCCATGGCGCGCGTCATGCAGATCGATCGCCGCACATTGCTCGGCCTCGGTGCCGCCGGCGCCGTTGCCGGCTTCGCCATCCTCTGGCCGGTGGGCCGCAGCGCCGACGCCCAGCCCGCCCGGTTCCGCTTCCGCCTGACCGACGCCGAATGGCGCCGCCGTCTGGGGGCCCAACGCTACGCTATCCTTCGCCAGGCCGCGACCGAGCGCCCCGGCTCCTCGCCGCTCGACCGCGAGCATCGCCGCGGCACGTTCGCCTGCGCCGGCTGCAACCAGGCCCTCTTCCCCTCGACGACGAAGTTTGACAGCGGCACCGGCTGGCCGAGCTTCTTCCGGCCGCTGCCGAACGCCGTCGTCACCCGCACCGACAGCACCCTCGGGATCCAGCGCACCGAAGTGCTCTGCGCGAATTGCGGCGGCCATCTCGGCCACGTCTTCAACGACGGGCCGCGCCCCACGGGCCTGCGCTACTGCATGAACGGTTTGGCGATGACCTTCCGCGCCGCCTAGGCGGCGATCGGAAAACGCAGCAATTTGTCCTGCACCGGCACCAGCGCCTGGGCCCCTTCGCCGACCGCGCGGACGATCTCGGGATGATGGGCGTCGAGCCCGCCGGTCAGCGCCCCGAAGGCCGGGAGGATCAGTTTCCTGTCCGTCGCGACGAAGCAGCGCCGCGAGACCAGCCGGCCGCGATGGTGGATCCGAAGCTTCGGGTGGAAATGGCCGGAAAGCTCCGGCCGCGCCTCGGCTGGATCGGCCTCGTGGCGAAGCAGCAGCCCGTCCACCTCGGCCTCTTCGACGATCGCGCCGCCGCAGTGGTCCGCGAAGCCTGGGTCATGATTGCCGGTGATCCACGTCCAGCGCGTCGTCGCGGTCAGCCCGGTCAGCATCGCCCGTGCCTGATCGGGCAATCGGTCGCAGCCATATTTGTCATGGAAGCTATCGCCGAGGCACCAGATTTCCGCCGCGCCCGTCGAAGCGACGATCAGGCTCAAATCAGCCAAAGTCGCGATCGAATCGTAGGGCGGCAGCAACTGCCCGCCCTTCGCGAACCAGCTCGCTTTCTCGAGATGAAGGTCGGCGACCAGCAACGCCTTCCGCGCCGGCCAGAAGAGCGCGCCCTGCGGCAGCGCCATCAGCTCGTGGCCGGAGAACGAAAAGCGAACCATCGCCCCGCTATAAAGCGGGCACGGCCGGGTTCAAGCGCTGTCGGTTAGCGAGGGCTCAGGAGACGAAAGCGGCGAGGAAGGACGCGGCTTCGGCCTGGGTCGTCCAGAAGAGCGCGCCGCCGACGAGGAAGCCCTGCGCGACCAAAGCGAACGGGTTCTGCAATTTCGTCCAAAGCGTCTTCACGGCTCGCCTTCCCTTATTCTCTCTGTGCGGCGGGGCTTCACCCGATTCGCAAGCGGCGCTCGTTACAGGCCCGAAACCGCTTTTGCACGCCTTATTTCGGGACACATGCGCCGGAGAGTCTAAACGAAAGCTGAACCCGGCCGCTTCATTCGGCCCGGACGTGGCTTGCCACCACCGCCGCCAGCTCATCGATTCCGAACGGCTTCCTGAGCACCGCGACCTCGCTGCCCAGCGCGCCTTCGAGCTGGTCGCTCTCCGCGAAGCCGGTGACGAAGACGATCGGCAAGTCCGGATGGCGGCGGCGCAGCGCCCGCGCCAGCTCGGCGCCGTTCATCCCCGGCATGGCGAAATCGATCAGCGCGAGGTCGGGCGCCCTCTCGGCCAGCGCCGCCAGCGCCGCCTCGGCGCCGTCCAGCGTCTCGACGCTATGGCCGAGGCCCACCAGCACGTCGGCAAGAAACGTCCGCACGTCCTCGTCGTCGTCGATCACCGCGATCCGCGCGCCGGACGCCTCGGGCGGCCTGGGCGGCTCGTCCTCGGTCTCGCCGTCCAGCCCGTCCGCGACGACCTCGCCGCAAACGTGCGGCAGCAGCAGGCGCACAATCGTGCCCTGGCCCTCGACGCTTTCGATCCGCAGCGCACCTTTCGACTGACGGACGATGCCGTAGACCTGGGCGAGGCCGAGGCCGGTGCCCTTGCCGAACGGCTTGGTCGAGAAGAAAGGCTCGGTCGCCCGCGCCAGCGTCTCCGGCGCCATGCCCTCGCCGGTATCCGCGACCGCGATCGAGACGTAGGTGCCGCCGTCGAGGTCGAGTCCCGGCGGCTCCTCGACCAGGCTGGTCGAGATGGTCAGCGTGCCGCCCTCCGGCATCGCGTCGCGCGCGTTGATCGCGAGGTTGAGAATGGTGTTTTCGAGCTGATTCTCGTCGCAGAGCGCGCGGTCCACCCGGTCCGAAAATTCGGTGCGGATCTTCACCGCGCCGCCGAGCGAATGGCGGAGCATCAGCTTCATCGTCTCGATCACCTTGTTCACCGGCACCGGCGCCATCCGGATCCGCTGGATCCGCGAAAAGGCAAGCAATTGGGTGGTGAGCTTGGCGCCGCGCCGTCCGCTTTCCAGCGCCGCCTCGGCGATCCGCTTCAGCTTCGGTTCCTCGATCGCGCGCACGAGCATTTCGAGGCCGCCGATCACCGGGGTCAGCAGGTTGTTGAAATCGTGCGCGATGCCGCCGGTGAGCTGGCCGACCGCCTCCATCTTCTGCGCCTGGCGAAGCGCCTCTTCGGCCCGCTCGCGCTCGCCCACTTCCGCCTGCAGCCGGTCGAGCGCGGCGCGCAGGTCCGCGGTGCGCGCCTCGACCCGCGCCTCGAGCATCTCGTTGGCGCCGCGCATCACCTCCTCGCCCAGTTTCCACTCGGTGATGTCGTGGGCAACGCCAATGAAGCCGATATGTTCGCCGCCGGCGCCCCAGCGGGGCTGCGAGATCGAACGCAGCCAGCGCCATTGCCCGTCGCCCCGGCGGAAGCGCGCTTCCAGCACGAAAAGCTTCAGCGAGGCCTCGCCCGCGATCGATTCCTGCACGATCCGCTCGGCATCGTCCGGATGGATGATGTTCCGCCAATCATAGTCAATCGCCTCTTCGTAGGAGACGCCGACGAAATCGACATAGGCCCGGTTGGCGAAGCCCCGCTTGCGGTCGAGCTTGGTCACCCACATCGGCACCGGCGCCGCATCGGCGATCAGCCGGAAGCGCTCCTCGCTCTCGCGCAACCGCTCTTCCGCCGCGCCGTCGCGGCCGACCGCGGTCACCGTGCCGAACAGGCCGGCGATCCGGCCGTCCTCGCCGAGGATCGGATTGTAGCTGAAGGTCAGCCAGATCTGCTCCTCGATACCGTCGCGCCTGAGGATCCGCGGCTCGGATTCGAAGGAAAGCGTCTCTCCCGCCATCGCCCGCTTCGTGTTCGGCTCGATCCGGTCCCAGACGTCGGCCCAGATTTCCCGGACCGGCCTGCCCTGCGCCGGGCCGCGGTCGCCCAATATGTCGGCATAGCCGTCATTGTAGAGCACCAGCAGGTCCGGCCCCCAGGCGACGAACATCGGCACGGTGGAGCCGAGCACCATCGAAGCGGCGGTCTTCAGAGATTGCGGCCAATTTTCCACCGGCCCCAGGGGCGTCGCCGCCCAGTCCTGCCGCGCGGCCGACGACCAGAGCGGGGCGCCGGGAAATGCCGCTGGCCTCGCCTGGCCGGGTTGGCTGGGAATGCGATCCATCAGACGCGACTGCTCCGCCTCGTTCCCGCCCCCTATCGCCCCTAATGGCAGCGGGAAGGAGAAGAAAGCCTTACCGGCGCGCCGCGCCCGCCTGCACCTGCCTCAGCACGCGGAGCAGGTTGCCGCCCATGATGTTGGCGATGTCGCGCTCGCTATAGCCCTCGCGGCGCAGCCTGGCGGTGATCCGGGGCAGCATCGTCACGTCCTCCATGCCGATCACGCCGCCGCCGCCGTCCCAATCCGCGCCGAGCCCGACATGCTCCGCCCCCATCACCGACAGCGCGTGCAGCAACGCTCGCATATAGAGGTCGAAATCGGCCGTGGTGTAGGGCCGCACCCGGTTGCGCGCCGCCGTGTCGGCGAGCAATTGCCGCCGCTCGGCTTCGCTCAGCTCGGCCCAGCGCTCGCGCCGCGCGTCGAGCGCGTCGCGCTCGGGCGCATTGTCGTGCTGGACGAGGAAGATCGAGTTCATGAACATCACGCCGCCCGCTTGGGCGAGGCGGCGCATCCGCGCGTCGTCGATGTTGCGCGGATGGCTGAAGATCGCCTTCGGCCCCGAATGCGAGAGCACGATCGGCACCCGGCTGAGCTCCAGCATCTGATCGAAGGTCGCGTCCGAGCTGTGGCTGCCGTCGATGACGATGCCGAGCCGGTTCATCTCCGCAACCCATTGCCGGCCGAGCGGCGAGAAGCCGCTCCAGCGGGCCTCGCCGGTCGCCGAATCGGCGAGCTGGTTGGTCTTGCTGTGCACCGGCCCAGCCATGCGCAGGCCGAGCCGGTAGAAGGTGTTGAGCAGCGAGAGGTCCTCGCCGAGCGGCCAGCCATTCTCCATCGAGATGAAGGCGACGCGCTTGCCCTCGCGGTGCAGCCGCTGCGCGTCATCCGCGGTCAGCGCCAGCCCGATCCGGTCGCGATTTTCGCCGATCACCCGGCGGATCGCGGCGATCCGCACCAAAGCCGCGTCGCGGGCCTCGCTATAGCCGGCCGGATTGTTCTCGCCCTGGCGCGTATAGACGACGAAGAAGCCGCCATCCATGCCGCCCGCCTCCATCCGCGGCAGATCGACCTGGCTGCCGTCCTCGCCGTAGCGGTGGAGCTGGCCGAAATCCCAGCGCCCGTCGTCCCACTTGGCGGGGATGTCGAGATGGGTGTCGAGCACGATCAGCCGCTCGTGGAGCATCCGGTCCTCGGGCGTCACCTCGGGCGCCTGGGCCGAGGCCGGAATCGCGAAGAGCATGGCCATGACGGGAAGGGATAGCATACGCATCGTCATTTCTCCTCCTCGGCGCCGCCGAGCCGGCCGAGACCCGCGCGCAGCGCCTCCGCGCTCTGGGCGAGCGCGGCGGCCTCGAGCGCGGCCTTGAGCTCGCCGACGCTCCCCTGCGCCGCGCCGCAATCGTTGCAGCGAATCGCCGCCTCCGGCCCCTCGCCGCCGTCGAGGCTATAATTGGCGCTGCCGCAGGCTTCGCAGTGAATCTCGACCGAAACGTCCATCAAGCTTCCCTTTTTGAGACCATGGCGGGCGTCCGACGCCATGGCAGAGCGGCGCGGCCGGAGCAATGGACGGGGTTGCGGCCTTGTGCTAGCCCCTTGTCGATCGACCTTTTTCTGAGTGGGGACGGATTCGGGTGGCAAAGCTTTCTTGGTTCAAGCTGCTGACGCAGGGCAGTCAGCACGATCTGCAGGGCCTCTGGTCGATGCTCAGCCGCGCTTCGGGTTCGGAGAGCGCGCTCGATCTGCGCGCGGTCCAGGTTTCCGTCGGCCGCTCGGCGTCCGTGACGACCGCGTCCCAGGGTCCCGCGGCGCCGGCGCGCGCCGCGGCGATCGTCGAACGCCCGTCCGATTGGCTCGCGGTCGTGGTGGCGCACCAGTCGACGACCGTGCCCGATACCGCCAATCCGCTCGAAAGCGCCGCCTCGCGTCAGTTCACGCTGCA
>DATINU010000328.1:0-2956 GCA_035473955.1 Allosphingosinicella sp. | reverse complement strand
ATCGCCGCCGAACATCTCGAGATCATGACCACGGATCCCGAGGCGCTCGCGGCGCAGATCAGCAATGCCGGGGCGATCTTCCTCGGCCCGCACACCCCGGAGGCGATCGGCGACTATGTCGGCGGCTCCAACCACGTGCTGCCGACCGCGCGCTCGGCGCGGTTCTCTTCCGGGCTCAGCGTGCTCGATTTCATGAAGCGGACCTCGCTTTTGAAATGCGGGCCGCAGCAGTTGCGCGAGCTGGGGCCGGCGGCGATCACGCTGGGCAAGGCCGAGGGCCTCGATGCCCATGCCCGCTCGGTCGGATTGCGTCTCAATTTGCCATGACCAAGCCACCCGCAGCAGACGATTCGCTCAATCACATCGTCGCGGTGACGCTGGACGAGGAATCGATCGGGCGTTCCGGCCCCGACATCGAGCATGAGCGCGCGATCGCCATCTACGATCTGATCGAGAAGAACCTGTTCGCGCCGGAGGGCGCCGTCGGCGGGCCGTTCACCCTGCATATCGGCATCACCGGCAACCGGCTGATGTTCGATATCCGCCGCGAGGACGGCACGCCGGTGGTGGCGCACCTGTTGTCGCTGACGCCGTTCCGGCGGATCGTGAAGGACTATTTCATGATCTGCGACAGCTACTACCAGGCGATCCGCACTGCGACGCCGGACAAGATCGAAGCCATCGACATGGGCCGCCGCGGCATCCATGACGAGGGCTCGCGCACGCTGCAGGAGCGGCTGAAGGGCAAGGTGCGGGTCGATTTCGAAACTGCGCGCCGGCTGTTCACGCTGATCTGCGTGCTGCACTGGAAGGGGGAGGGGGCATGATCCGCGGGCGTCGTTGTTCGGGTCCGGTCATGCGCAGCCCGACAGCAGCCTGACGCATGGCGGCGCCTCCGCGCGTGCGCAACCCGCAGGCCGTGCTGTTTGCATGCGGCCTCAACAGCGTGCGTTCGCCGATGGCGGAAAGCCTGCTGCGGCAAATGTTCCCGCACTCGATGTATGTCAAATCCGCCGGAGTCCGCAAGGGCGAGCTCGATCCGTTCGCGGTCGCGGTGATGGCGGAACTCGGGCAGGACATCGCCGGCCACAAGCCGATCACGTTCGAGGAACTCGACGATTGGGAAGGGCTCAATTTCGATCTCATCATCACGCTCGCGCCCGAGGCGCACCACAAGGCGCTCGAATTGACGCGCACGCTCGCCGCCGACGTCGAATACTGGCCGACCTTCGATCCGACCCGGACCGAAGGCAACCGCGAGCAGAAGCTGGAAGCCTATCGCGAGGTCCTGGACGGGCTGTTGCTGCGTATCCGCAAGCGCTTTGCAAAGGTCGCGGCGCCGAGCGGGTGACCGCCCGGAACGCGGCCGGAATCCCGCGCTCGTCGATGCGAACGGGGGGAGGACGACGGTGGTTGTCGAAAGGAGTCCCTTCCGATAGGTTCCGCGCGCGCCGTCCCCGAATCCTCCGACCCGTATTCCCCATGCTAGGCCGTCCCAAATTCGTTCTCGCCTCCGGTTCGCCGCGGCGGCTCAGCCTGCTCAACCAGGCCGGCATCGAGCCCGATGCGCTGCGGCCGGCCGATGTCGACGAAACGCCGAAGCGGGGCGAATTGCCGCGCGCCTGCGCCAACCGGCTGGCCCGTGCCAAGGCCGACGCCGCGCTCAAATCGGTGCAGCTCGATGACGAATTGCGCGGCGCCTTCATTCTGGCGGCCGACACCGTGGTCGCGGTCGGCCGCCGTATCCTGCCCAAGGCGAATCTGGTCGACGAAGCCTCGCAATGCCTGCGGCTGCTGTCGGGGCGCAACCACCGGGTCTACACCGCGATCTGCCTGGTGACGCCGAAGGAGGCGTTTCGCCAGCGCCTGATCGAGAGCCGGGTGCGTTTCAAGCGCCTGACCGAGGACGACATCCAAGCCTATATCGGCTCCGGCGAATGGCGCGGCAAGGCCGGCGGCTATACCGTGCAGGGCATCGCCGGAGCATGCGTGGTCAAGATGGTCGGCTCCTACACCAATGTCGTCGGTCTGCCGCTCTATGAGACGACGACGCTGCTCGGCGGCGAAGGCTTTCCGATCCGTTTCGGGTGGCTCAATGCCGGCTAAGCCACGCAAGCCGCGCGGCTCCGGCACGACCAAGCCGTGCCCGATCTGCGGCAAGCCGGCCTCCGAGGCGTCGCGGCCGTTTTGTTCCGAGCGCTGCCGTGACGTCGACCTGAACCGCTGGCTGTCGAATTCCTACGCCATTCCCGCCGCCAAAGACGACGACGAAAACGCCGATTGAGCGCCATTTCGCGCGTTTTCCGGAACCGAGGCGGCATGACCGGCCGGTCGCCCGCGTGGCCACGCCATTCCCAATTGGTCGCAGGCGAGGCGTGGTGGACAGGGCCGGCCTGCCTGACTATAAACCGGCGCTCCCGGCCCGCGCCGGGCAGTGCCCAGGTAGCTCAGTTGGTAGAGCATGCGACTGAAAATCGCAGTGTCGGTGGTTCGATCCCGCCCCTGGGCACCAGCAAGATCAGCGTCAGCCGGTCGCCGAACCGGTGCCGCAGCCGCGACTTGTGTCCGGTCCAGCGGACAAGTTCATGAACGGCAGTCGAGTAGAAATACGCGGCGTTCTTGAATCTTCGAAGCGCGGCAAGCTGATCACGTCGTCGCCGGGCTATTCCGGCTCCTTCTCCGGCATGCGCGGCGCCAGCAGCGGGGCGAAAACCAGGCCTTCGCCATGGGCGAAGCCGGGATTGAGCGCGCCGCCGGTCGAGGGGTCGCCGCCGTCGAGCGTCAGGATCGAAGTCGGTGTGGTCTCGGTAGCGGTCGCCTGCCCGGCGCCGCCATCGCCGGCGCCGATGTCCGCCGTGCGGCCGCCTTGGGGATGGCCGTCTGCGCTCGCCCTGACCGCCGCTTCGGTTCTTTCAGCGAGCCTGGCGCTATAGGGCAGCCGATGGGCGCGCGGAAC
>DATINU010000327.1:0-10518 GCA_035473955.1 Allosphingosinicella sp. | reverse complement strand
GAGCTGATCGATCGGTTCGGCGATTATGCGGCCGACGAAGCGGCGGCGCGCGCCCGGCGCAGCCGCGGCCTCGGCAACGTCGCCCATTTCTGCCGCTGGCGACAGATCGAGCGGATGATTCAGATGCTTTCGTCGAGCGGGCGCACCGGCCAGACGATTCACTGATCTCCGCCGGGAACACGCCGAAGCGCATTCTCCCCGCGATTCACTGATATTTCGGGACAATTCGGCTCTGGCGCGCCTCTCTCCGGCCCGCTAGCGTCCATTCATGTTGCGAGCCGTTGCGGGGCGGCGCGCGGTCGTGCTGCCGGCCGCTCTGGCCCTCATCCTCTGTTCCGCCGCTGCCAGGGGGCAGACGGCGCCGCCGCAGGGGCAGACGGCGCCTCCGGCCCAGCCCCCGTCCGATCCGCTGGACGAGGCCAATCAGCAGCCGCTCGACCCGTCCGCGCCGCTCGAGGAATGGGGCGATCTGGGCATCGACTGGCCGGACATGGAGGCCGAGCAGGGCGACGTCATTCCGGACCTGCCGAGCGCGAACGTCGCCGACGCGGCGGCGGCGCGGACCTATTCCTACCGCATCGAGGGGCTCGACAATGAGGATGTGACGGCGCTGCTCGCCCAGTTCCGCCAGCTTTCGACGCTGGAGCAATATCGCCAGGCGCCGGCCAACGCCGCTCAGATCGACCGCCGGGCGCGGGCCGACGGGGAGTTGCTGGGCGAGTTGCTGCGCGCCTACGGCTATTTCGACGCGACCGTGCGCACCGCGGTCGATGCGGCGGGTGCAAATACCTTCGCGGTGACGCTCAGCGTCGAGCCGGGCCCCGTCTATCGCTTCGCCGAAGTGACCTTGCCGGGGCTCGATCAGGCGGCGCCGGCGGACGCGGCGGCGCTGCGCGAAGTCTTCACCGTTCAGGCTGGCGATCCGGTCGACGCGGCGCGGGTCGGCCAGGCGCAGGAGGCGCTGCAGGCGGCGCTCGGGGCGCGCGGCTATGCCTTCGCCGAGATCGGGGCGCTCGACCTCGCCGTCGATCACGAGACCCGCACCGCCACCTTGGCGCTGCCGGTGCGGCCGGCGGGGACGCGGCTCTTCGGCAGCTTTGTCGTCGAGGGGCGGCCGTTGTTCAGCGCCGATCATCTGGGGACGATCGCGCGGTTCGACGAGGGCGATCCCTATCGCACCGACCGGATCGAGGATCTGCGCCAGGCGCTGGTGCAGACCGGACTCGTTTCGACCCTGACCATCCGGCCGGTGGCGCGCGAGGGGACCGATCTGGTCGATCTCGCGGTCGCGATCGAGCCCGCGCCGATGCGCACGATCGCCGGGGAGGCGGGCTACGGCACCGGCGAGGGGATCAGGCTGGAGGCGAGCTGGCAGCACCGCAATCTGCTGCCGCCGGAGGGGGCGGTCACCTTCCGCGGCGTGGCGGGAACGCGCGAGCAATCGGTTTCCGGCATCCTGCGGCGCAACAATTTCGGACGGCGCGACCAGGTGCTGAACGCGCAGCTCGCGCTCAGCCATGTCGATCGCCCGGCCTATGACGCGCGCACCTTCACGCTGACCGGCGGGATCGAGCGGCAATCGAACATCATCTGGCAGAAGAAGTGGACCTGGTCGGTGGGCGGCGAGCTGATCGCCTCGGACGAGCGCGACGTGGACGTGCCGAGCGGGATGACGCGGCGGCGGACCTTCTTCATTGGCGCGATCCCGGCTTATCTCGGCTATGACGGGTCGAACGACCTGCTCGATCCGACCTCCGGCTTCCGGCTTTCGGGGCGTTTCTCGCCCGAAGCATCGCTGCAATCGGGAAGCTTCTTCTATGCCCGCGCGCAGGTCGATGCGAGCGCCTATTGGCCGGCCTCCGACAAGGTGACGATCGCGGGCCGCGCCCGGCTCGGCACGATCTTCGGCGCGAGCCGCGACCGGATCGCGCCGTCGCGGCGCTTCTATGCGGGCGGCGGCGGTTCGGTGCGGGGTTACGGCTTCCAGGCGCTCGGCCCCCGCGATCCGATCTTCGACGATCCGATCGGCGGGCGCAGCCTGATGGAATTCGCGATCGAGGCGCGGATCCGGGTCGGCAATTTCGGGATCGTGCCGTTCATCGACGCGGGCAACATTTCGACTTCGACCCTGCCCAGCCTCGACGGGCTGCAATTCGGGGCGGGGATCGGGGCGCGCTACCATACCCGCTTCGGGCCGATCCGCGTCGATGTGGGCACGCCCTTGAACCCGCGAAACGGCGATCCGCGCATCGCCGTCTACGTCTCGCTGGGCCAGGCCTTCTGATGGCGGGGGCGGCCGTCAGGAAGCGGAGCTGGCCGGTGCGGATCGGCCGGTTCCTGCTCGGCCTGCTGCTTGGGCTCGCGCTGGCGCTCGCGGCGCTGGTCGCGTTCCTCGACACCGGCGCCGGGCACCGCTTCATCGTCGACCGGATCGCGGCAATGACGCCCAAGTCCGGCCTGCGCATCAGGATCGGACGGATCGACGGCTCGATCTGGGGGCGGACGACCTTGCGCGACGTCCGGCTCTACGATCCCGAGGGGCTGTTCGCGCAATCCCCCGAGATCGAGATGGACTGGCGGCCGCTCGATTTCCTCTGGAACAGCCTCGTCGTCCACGAACTCGATTCCGATCTCGTCATCCTCCATCGGCTGCCCGCGCTGAACCCGCCCGAAGAGCCGCGGCCGCTGCTGCCGTCCTATGACGTCCATCTGGGGCAGCTACAGGTGCGCCAGCTGAGGATCGGAGCGCGCGTGACGGGGCGCGAACGGGTCGGAAGCCTGACCGGACAGGCGGAGATCGAGGACGGACGGGCGCTGCTCGGCCTCGACGTGGCGGTGCGCGACGGCGGCGACCGGATCAGCCTTCGTCTCGATGCGGAGCCCGAACGCGACCGCTTCGATCTGGATGCGCGGGTCCGGGCGCCCGCGGGCGGCGTCGCCGGAGCGATGCTGGGGACCAGCCGGCCGGTCCGGCTCGATCTCGGCGGCGAAGGGAGCTGGTCGCGCTGGCAGGGGCAGGCGTTGCTCGATGTCTCCGGACGGCGGACGGCGGACCTCAGGCTCCACATGGCGGCCGGGCGGTTCCGTCTGGAAGGCTGGACGGCGCCGGCGCCGTTCCTCAACGGCAAGAAGCAGCGGCTGACCGCGCCGCGCGTGAACGTCCGTGCGACCGGGCTGTTCGAGAACAGGCGGGTGGATGGGCGGCTGTCGGCGGCGTCGCCGGCCTTGCGGGTCGAGGCGCGCGGTGCGTTCGATTTGCGCCGCAATCGCTACGAGCACGTGCAGATCGCCGCCGAATTGCTGCGTCCGCCCGCTTTGTTCCCGAACATGACCGGGCGGCAGATCCGGCTCGCCGCGACGCTGGAGGGCCCGGCGGGGACGGCGCGCTTCGCCTACCGGCTGACCAGCCCCAGGATCGCCTTCGATGATACCGGCTTTGAAGAGGTGCGGCTGCAGGGAGCGGGCAATCTCTCTCGCGCGCCGGTGCTGGTGCCTGCGGTGCTCGATGCCCGCCGGGTGACGGGCGTCGGGGATGTCGCGGGCGGGATTCTGGCCGATCTGCGCGTACAGGGCGTGGTGCGGGTGACCGCGCAGCGCGCCTGGGCTGACAATCTGATCCTGACCTCGCGGAACCTGCGCGGACTGGTCGATGCCGAGGTGGATTTGCGGACCGGCGTCTATTCCGTGGTGCTGAACGGGGGAATGCGGACCTACACGATCCCCGGCTTCGGCGTGGTCGATGTGCTCACCGAGCTGCGCGCGGTGCCGGGGCCGGGCGGCAAGGGCACGGCGGTGGCCGGGACGGCGCGGGCCTGGGTGCGGCGGCTGGACAATCGCTTCCTCTCCTGGGTCTCGGGCGGGCTGCCGCAGCTCGATACGAACCTGACGAGGGGCCCGGACAAGATCGTCCATTTCACCAATTTGCGGATCGCGGCGCCGCACATCACGCTTGGCGGGACGGGGCTGAGGCGGACCGACGGCACCTTCCAGTTCGAAGGCGGCGGACGGCACACCGACTATGGCCCGCTGCGGCTGACACTCGACGGCCGGCTGGAGCGGCCGCGGCTCGTCGTGCGGCTGGAGCGCCCGCTCGATGCGCTCGGGCTGCGTGACGTCCTGCTCAACATCGATCCGAACGAGGCGGGTTTCGCCTGGCGCGGGGAGGGGGGCTCGACCTTGGGGCCGTTCACGGGGAACGGGCAGATCCTGCTGCCGCGCAGGGGACCGGCGACGATCCAGTTCGCGCAATTGAACGTTTCGGGCGCGCGGGCCTCAGGCGCGCTGCGCTCCGATCCGGGCGGGTTCAACGGCACGCTCGCGGTCGCGGGCGGTGGGTTGGACGGGTCGCTCCGGTTCAGCCCGGCGAACGGGCACCAGCGGATCGCGGTCGATTTGCGCGCCGAGAATGCCAGCTTCGTCGGGCCGCCGCCGATCGTCGTCCGGCGCGGCACGATCAACGGCGTGATCCTGCTCGATCCGGCGGGCACTTCGATCGAGGGGCGCGTGGTGGCGCGCGGAGTCAGCCGGGGGCCGCTTTCGATCGCCAATATCGACGCGAGCGCCAGCCTGCGCGGCGGCAGCGGGACCGTGCGGGCCCGCGTGGCGGGTTCGCGCGGGCGCGATTTCGCCTTCAATGCCGAGATCGACGTCGCGCCGAACCTTTATCGCGTCTCCGGCTCGGGCACGCTCGACCGGCGGCCGCTGGAGCTGGTGACGCCGGCCGCATTGAGCTGGAGCGAGGAAGGCTGGCGGCTCGCGCCGACGCGCTTCCGCTTCGCCGGGGGCAATGCGAGCCTCGCCGGCCTGTTCGGGACGCGGACCGAGATCGATGCGCGGCTCGAGGCGATGCCGCTGACCATCCTTGACATCTTCTATCCCGAGCTCGGCCTCGGCGGGGTCGCCTCGGGGACGGTGCGCTACAATTCTCCGTCCGTCGACGCGCCGCCGTCGGGCGAGATGAATGTGCGCGTGCGAGGGCTGACCAGGGCGGGGCTCGTGCTGACCTCGCGGCCCGTCGACATCGGCATCAACGCGCGGCTCCAGGGCAGCAACGCCGCCTTCCGCGCGATCGCGGCGAGCGAGGGGCGGACGATCGGCCGGGCGCAGGGGCGGATGACGGGGATCGCCGGTCCGGGCAGCCTCGGCGAGCGGCTGGCGCGGGCGCCGATGCGGGCGCAGGTCCGCTACAACGGCGCCGCCGACACGCTGTGGCGGCTGACCGGGATCGAATTGCTCGATCTCTCCGGCCCGGCGGCGATCGGCGCCGATATTTCGGGCAGCTTCAACAACCCGATGATCAACGGTTCGGTGCGGACGGCGGGGGCCCGGCTGGAGAGCGCGGTCACCGGCATGGTGATCGATAATCTGGAATCGGTCGGCCGGTTCGGCGGCTCGGAACTGCGGCTCACCAGCTTCCGGGGGCGGACCGAGGGCGGGGGTACGATCTCTGGCTCTGGCACGCTCGATTTCTCCGTGGCGCGCGGGGTCGGCATGCGGCTCGATCTCAATGCGGACAATGCCCGCCTGCTCGACCGCGACGACATCCAGGCCGCGGTGACGGGGCCGATCGCGATCCGCTCGGACGGCGATGGCGGCACCATCTCGGGCAACGTCACGATGACGCAGGGCCGCTTCCAGCTCGGCAGCGCCACCACGGCCGCACAGGTGCCCCGCCTCAACGCGCGCGAGATCAACCGTCCGGACAGCGACCTCGGCCCCGTCGTGCGGCGAATCGCCCCCTGGCGGCTGGCGCTGGGCGTCCATGCCCCCAGCCGGTTGACCGTGACCGGGCTCGGCATGAACAGCGAGTGGAGCGCAAATCTGGACGTGGCGGGCACGGTCACAGAGCCCCGGATCACGGGCGAGGCGGCCCTGATCCGCGGCACCTACGATTTCGCGGGGCGGCGGTTCGATCTGATCCGCGGCAATATCCGCTTCGCCGGCGAGGTGCCGGTGAACCCGCAGCTCGACATCGCCGCCGAAGCGCGGGTGCGCGGCCTTTCCGCGCAGATTCGCGTCACCGGGCGTAGCCAGCGCCCCGAAATCGCGTTCACGTCAACGCCGGCGCTCCCCCAGGACGAGCTGCTTTCGCGAATCCTGTTCGGCACCTCGATCACCAATTTGTCGGCGCCCGAGGCGCTGCAGCTCGCCGCCGCCGTCGCCAGCCTCAACGATCCGCGCGGCGGGCTCGATCCGATCAACGCGGTCAGGCGGACGATCGGCCTCGATCGGCTGCGCGTCCTTCCCGCCGATGTGACGCAAGGGATCGGCACCCAGTTCGCGGCCGGCAAATATTTCGGCCGCCGCGTCTATGTGGAGGTGGTGACCGACGGCCGGGGCTATTCGGCGACCACGATCGAATATCAGATCACCCGTTGGCTCTCGCTCCTCTCGTCGATCTCGACGATCGGGCGCGAAAGCGTCAACGTGCGCGTCTCGCGGGATTATTGAGGGATGAGATGAAGGCGCGAATCGTCGTCCTCCTATTCGTGTTACTGGTCGTCGCGATGGCGGCCTTTCTGCTGTGGCGCTCGGGGCCATCGCCGCTGCCCGCCGTCCCCGCGCAGTCCGAAAGCATTCAAGCGAAGCAGGAGGCCCGGGCATCGGCGCCGTCCGAATCGGTCGATTTGGGCATTGCGCTGGCGCTCGACCGGCTGGCCGATTGCGCGCGGAGCCCGGCTTTGGCCTCCGTGCTCGACCAGATGGTGCGCGTCGATCCGCAGACGTTCGAGAGCCGGCGCGGCGGGCCGATCCGCGTGCCTGGCTATGCGCAGGCGCTCGTCCCGACCTTCGAGCGGACTCGCGAGATCGAGGGCAATGCCGATATCCGCGCGGTCGTTGCCGATCTCGAACTTGCCGGCCGCTGGCATGGGCTCGGCGTCACCGGGCTCAGGCGGAGCTTCTATGAGGAGAGCGATGTCGGCGCATTCCAGGTGCGGTTCGCCGAGACGCCGGAGCGGGTGCGCGAGGTCCTCGACCGGCAGGGCTTTCGCCTGCCGCCAGTGGGCGCGTTGCGCGAGATCGATGAAGAGGGGATGACGACTTCGCTCGGGATCGAGCGGAGCGACGGGGGAGCGGCGCTGACATGCACGACGGGATGAGCGGCGCCACGCGGGGCACCCGAATCCGCAACATCGTCGGCGGCTCGGCCGGCAATATGGTCGAGTGGTACGACTGGTACGTCTACACCGCCTTCGCGCTCTATTTCGCGCCGGTCTTCTTCCCTTCGGACGACCGCACCGCGCAGCTCCTGAACACGGCGGGGATTTTCGCGCTCGGCTTCGTGATGCGGCCGATCGGGGCCTGGGTGATGGGCATCTATGCCGATCATAAGGGACGCAAGGCCGGGCTGACGCTGTCCGTTTCGCTGATGTGCGCGGGCTCGCTTTTAATCGCGGTGGCGCCGACGCCGGCCACGATCGGGCCGCTGGCGCCGGCGATCCTGATCGTCGCGCGGATGCTGCAAGGCCTCAGCCTCGGCGGCGAATATGGCTCCAGCGCCACTTATCTGAGCGAGGTGGCGGGGCGCGAGAGGCGGGGGTTCTTCTCCAGCTTCCAATATGTGACCCTGATTTCGGGCCAGCTGATCGCCTCGGCGGTGCTGCTCGTTTTACAGTTCAACATGTCCGAAGGGGCGCTGGAGGCCTGGGGCTGGCGGATTCCGTTCGCGATCGGAGCGGTGCTGGCGCTCGTCGTCTTCTACATCCGCCGCCGGCTGACCGAGACCGAGAGCTTCGCCAACGCCAAGGCGGCCGGCGCGCCGAAATCGAGCGGCGTCTCCCTGTTCCGCGACCATCCGAAATCCGCCTTCCTGGTGATGGCGCTGACCGCCGGGGGCACGCTCGCTTTCTACGCCTACACGATCTACCTGCCCAAATTCCTCGTCGATACGTCGGGCTTCGACCGGAAGACGGCGAACGTCATCGCCACCAGCGCGCTCTTCATCTTCATGCTGCTGCAGCCGCTTGCCGGGGCGCTGTCGGACCGGATCGGACGCAAGCCCGTCATGGCCGCGTTCGGCGTGCTCGGCATGCTCTTCACCGTGCCGATCTTCACCGCCCTCGGCGCGGCGCGCGATCCCTGGCTGGCCTTCGCCCTCGTCATGGCCGCCTATGTGATCCTGACCGGCTACACCGCGATCAACGCGGTGGTGAAAGCGGAGCTGTTCCCGGCCCATATCCGCGCGCTCGGCGTGGCTTTGCCCTATGCGCTCGCCAACACGATCTTCGGCGGCACCGCGGAGTGGGTGGCGTTGCGGCTCAAGACCGCTGGGGTGCCGAGCGCCTTCTACTGGTACGTGACCGGGATGATCGGCCTGTCCCTGATCGTTTATTTGCGGATGCGCGACACCAGGCGGCACAGCCTGATCGAGGAAGACTGAAAGCTAGGGGCCGCCCAGTCAGGGAGACCCGGGCGACCCCGCGTCCGGCGCGCTCTGCGGAAGCGAAAACCGCCGGACTTTAATAGGTGTCAGTAAGAACGGCGGAAGGCCGCGCGCGGTTCCCATTCGCTAACGCGGCATTTACCTTGTTTTGCCATGAGGGAGGGGATGAACGCGCCCTTCCGTCCCGAATGCGACGTGACCGCGAGCGCGCCCGTGCCGGGCGCCGCCGCCGAGCCCTGGCCGGCCTGGCCCTGGCTCGTGCTGGGCGTCCTGCTGGCGATCGAGGCGGTCTGGCTGCTGGCGACGCCGCTTGGCCTGACCGGGCCGACCGCGGCCGTCCTGGCGCAGCTGGGCGTGATGGTCGGCACGTCCTTGTTCCTCGCGCGGCGGTTTCGCGGGCATCCGCGGCTGCACGCGCTCTGCGCCGGCGGCGCCTTCCTGTTCGCGGCCTGGCCGGCGCTGCGGCTGTTCAATCATCTGACGATGAGCCTTGCCTTGCCGCTGGCGGACGCGCGGCTTGCCGGCTGGGACCGGGCGATCGGCTTCGACTGGCTGGGCTATGTGCAATGGGCGGACGGGCATCCGCTGCTGCTCAGGGCGATGTCGTTCAGCTACGGCAATTTGACCGGCTATACCTGCCTGCTCTTCCTGCTGCTGGCGCTCGGCAGGAATCCAGCCCAGCGCTGCCGCGAGCTGATCGCGCTCTTTCTCGGCACCGCCCTCTTCTGCACCGGCGTCGGCGCCTTTTTTCCGGCGGTGGCGGCGATGGCTTATTACCGGCCCTCGCCGGAGCTCTTCACTTATGTCGGGCCGCAGACCGGCTCCTATCACCTCGCAGTGCTGGAGGCGCTCCGCAACGACCCGGCGCATCTGTTCGATCTTTCGAACATGCCGGGTCTCGTGACCTTCCCGAGCTTCCACACCGCGATGGGCGTGATCGCCATCTATTGCGCGCGCGGGACGCACTGGCTGTTCTGGCCGATGCTGGCGCTCAACCTCGTGATGATCGCCTCGACTCCCGTGCTCGGCAGCCATTACGGGATCGACATTCTCGCCGGCGCCGCGACGGCGCTCGGCGCGATCGCGCTCCACCGGCGGTTCGGCGCAATCAGCTCGAATAATACATGTCGTATTCGACCGGGCTCGGCGTCGTCTCCCAGCGCAGCTGCTCCTCCCACTTGAGCTCCATATAAGCGTCGATCTGGTCGTCGCTGAACACGTCGCCTTTGGTCAGGAAGGCGCGGTCGTTGTGGAGGGCGATAAGGGCCTCGCGCAGGCTCCCGCAGACGGTGGGCACGTCGACCAGCTCCTGCGGCGGCAGATCGTAGAGATTCTTGTCGATCGGATCGCCGGGATGGATTCGGTTCTGGATGCCGTCGAGGCCGGCCATCAGCAGCGCCGAATAGGCGAGGTAGGGATTGGCGAGCGCGTCGGGGAAGCGGAACTCGACCCTTTTGGCCTTCTCGCCGCTCCCGTACGGAATGCGGCACGAGGCGGAGCGGTTGCGACTCGAATAAGCGAGCAGCACCGGCGCCTCGAAGCCGGGCACGAGGCGCTTGTAGCTGTTCGTCGTCGGGTTGGTGAAGGCGTTGAGCGCGCGGGCATGCTTGATCACGCCCCCGATGAAATAGAGGCAGGTCTCCGAAAGGCCCGCATAGCCGTTGCCCGCGAAGAGCGGCTTGCCGCCCTTCCAGATCGACATGTGGGTGTGCATGCCCGAGCCGTTATCGGCCTTGATCGGCTTCGGCATGAAGGTCGCGCTCTTGCCGTAGGCGTGGGCGACCATGTGCACGACATATTTGTAGATCTGCATCCGGTCCGCGGTCTGGGTCAGCGTGCCGAAGGTCAGGCCCAGCTCGTGCTGCGCGGCGGCGACCTCGTGATGATGCTTGTCCATGGGCAGGCCCATCTCGATCATCGTCGCGACCATCTCGCCGCGGATGTCGACGGCGCTGTCGACCGGCGCGACCGGGAAATAGCCGCCCTTGGCGCGTGGCCGGTGGCCCAGATTGCCGTTTTCGTATTTGGTGGCGGTGTTGGTCGGCAGTTCGATATCGTCGAGATGGAAGGCCGAGGCGTTGTAGCTGTCCTCGAAGCGGACGTCGGCGAACATGAAGAATTCGGCTTCGGGACCG
>DATINU010000326.1:0-4539 GCA_035473955.1 Allosphingosinicella sp. | reverse complement strand
GCAGCGTCTGGGCGGGGCTCAGCCAGCGCGACCGGCAATTGCTCTGGCTCGCTTATGCCGAAGAGTTCAGCCACGCCGAGATGGGGGAGATCACCGGTCTCGCCGCCGACAGCATCAAGGTGCTGCTGTCGCGCGCCCGCGCCCGGCTCAAGGCCGGCCTCACGCCTGCGGAGAACCACGATGACTGACCCCGTCGCCGCCTTCATCCGCGCCGAGCGCGAGGCGCTGCTCCAGGCCGCGCCCGCGCCCCATGCGGCCCGGCTCTGGCACGAGGCGCGGCGCCGCAACGCCGCTTCGCTTCGCCGGAGCATGCGCGCGGCGGGATGGCTGGTCCGCCTCGCCGTCGCCCTGGCGACGCTCGCGAGCCTCCTCGCCGTGCGGCCGGAGGCCAATTTCCTGGCCGTGCTGTTCATCCTCTCGCTCTGGCTCACCCGCGGGGCCTGCGCGCCGCTCCGCCCCGACTCCCGGAAAGGAACCCTGCTATGAAGACGCTCCTCACCGCCCTGCTGCTCGCCGCCTGCGCCGCCCCGGCCCTCGCCGCACAGCCGGCGTCGGCGCAGCCCGCCGACCAACGACCAGACATCAGGATCGCCGCCGCCGACCGCGCGCTGGCGATCGGCAACCTCGCCGCCGCCCTTCGCCGGGAGCATTTCTCCGTCGAGGAGGGTGCGCGGATCGCCCGGGCCCTGGAGCGCAACGGGCGCTCCCGCCGCTACGTCGCGATCACCAGCGGCCGGCAGTTCGCCGCGGCCCTGACCGAGGATCTGCGCGCGATTTCCGGCGATCCGCATTTCATGGTCGATTATTTCGTACGGCCGCGGCCGTTCCCGGCGCCGGCGGGGGGCGCCGACGAGGCGGCGCAGCAGGATTTCTCGTTGGTGAATTACGGCGTGCGGAGCGCCGAGCGGCTCGACGGCAATATCGGCTATCTGCGCATCGACCGCTTCGCCCCGGCGCGCGAGGCGGGCCCCGCCATCGAGGCGGCCGTCGCGATGCTGGCCGCGACCGAGGCGCTGGTCATCGACCTGCGCTACAATGGCGGCGGCCATGGCGACACCACGGCGCTGCTGGCCGGCCTGCTGCTGCCCGAGCCGGCGCGGATGAGCGACGTGATCGCGCGCGACGGCACCATGCAGGTGTGGACGCCGGTCGGGCTTTCCGGCCGCTATACCAGGCCGGTCTATGTCCTGACCTCGGCGCGGACCTTCTCGGCCGCCGAGGGCTTCGCCTACAATCTGCGCGCGCTCGGCCGGGTGAAGATCGTCGGCGAGCGGACCAGGGGCGGCGCGAATCCCGTCACCCGCACCCTCCTTTCGGCGCGCTTCTGGGCGATGCTGCCGGTCGCCCAGACCCGGAATCCGATCACCGGCGGGAATTGGCAGGGCACGGGCGTGGTGCCCGATATCGAAAGCCCGGCGGACCAGGCATTGGCGGTCGCCCAGCGCGATGCGGCACGCCAGATCATCGCGCACCACCCGGACGATCCGCTGACCCGCGAGCTGCAGACGTTGGTGGGACCAGCCAGCGGCTAGGCGGCTTCCGCCTTGCGGCTTGCCCGCTTGCGCTCATGCGGGTCCAGATACCGTTTCCGGATCCGCACCACCTTCGGCGTCACCTCGACCAATTCATCATCCTGGATATAGGCGATCGCCTGTTCCAGCGTCATCCGCTTCGGCGGGGTCAGGCGGATGGCTTCGTCCTTGCCGCCCGAGGCGCGGAAGTTGGTGAGCTGTTTGCTCTTGAGCGGGTTGACCTCGAGGTCCTGCGGCTTGGCGTTCTCGCCGATCACCATGCCTTCGTAGAGCTTCTCGCCCGGCGCGATGAAGAGGATGCCGCGCTCCTCCAGCATGTTGAGCGCGTAGCCGACCGCCTCGCCATTGCCCATCGAGATGAGGACGCCGTTCTGGCGGCCCTGGATCGGGCCTTTGTAGGGCCCGTATTTCTCGAACAGGCGGTTCATGACGCCGGTGCCGCGCGTGTCGGAGAGGAATTCGCCATGATAGCCGATCAGGCCCCGGCTCGGCGCGCTGAAGGTGAGGCGCGTCTTGCCGCCGCCCGAGGGGCGCATGTCCGTCATCTCGCCCTTGCGCTGGGCCATCTTCTCGACGACCGTGCCCGAATGTTCGTCGTCGACGTCGACGACGACGGTCTCGTAGGGCTCCTCGCGGCCCGACGGGCCGTCGCGGAAGAGGACGCGGGGGCGCGAGATCGAAAGCTCGAAGCCCTCGCGCCGCATCGTTTCGATCAGCACGCCGAGCTGCAGCTCGCCGCGGCCGGCGACCTCGAACGCGTCCTTTTCGGCGCTTTCGGTGAGGCGGATCGCGACATTGCCCTCGGCCTCGCGGAGCAGCCGCTCGCGGATGACGCGGCTCTGCACCTTGTCGCCGTCGCGGCCCGCATAGGGGCTGTCGTTGACCGCGAAGCTCATCGCCAGCGTCGGCGGATCGATCGGGCGGGCGCGCAGCGGCTGGGCGAAGCCGGGATCGGCAATGGTGTTGGAGACGGTCGCTTTGGTCAGGCCGGCAATGGCGACGATGTCGCCCGCTTTGGCCTGTTCGACCGGCACGCGATCGAGGCCGCGGAAGGCGAAGACCTTGGTGGCGCGGCCCTCCTCGACGCCGGCGCCGTCGATGTCGATCGCCTTGATCGGCATGTTGACGTCGAGCGTGCCGCTTTCGATCCGGCCGGTGAGGATCCGGCCGAGGAAGGGATCGCGATCGAGCAGGGTGACCAGCATCTTGAACGGGCCGTCCGTATCGAGCCGCGGCGGGGGCACGTGATCGACGATGGTCTGGAAGAGCGGGGTCAGGTCGCCTGACCGCACGTCGTCGGTCAGGCCCGCATAGCCGGCGCGGCCCGAAGCGTAGAGGGTCGGGAAATCGAGCTGCTCGTCATTGGCGTCGAGGCTGAGGAAGAGCTCGAAACATTCGTCGAGCACCTCGGCGGGGCGCGCGTCGGGCCGGTCGATCTTGTTGACGACGACGATCGGGCGGAGGCCGAGCGCGAGCGCCTTGCCGGTGACGAACTTGGTCTGCGGCATCGGCCCTTCGGCGGCGTCGACGAGCAGGATGACGCCATCCACCATCGACAGGATCCGCTCGACCTCGGCGCCGAAATCGGCGTGGCCGGGCGTGTCGACGATGTTGATATGCGTGGTCTCGCCGTCATGCTCCCATTCCACGGAGGTGCATTTGGCGAGGATGGTGATCCCGCGCTCCTTCTCCAGGTCGTTCGAATCCATCGCCCGCTCCTCCACGCGCTGGTTGTCGCGGAAGGTGCCGGACTGGCGGAACAGCTGGTCGACCAACGTGGTCTTGCCGTGATCGACGTGGGCGATGATCGCCACGTTGCGGAGGCTCATTGCGGGATAACTCTCGAAAAGGGAGAAATGTTCGCCGGCGCCTTAGCCGATATGTTGCAGTGCAGCAAGGGCATGATCAGGGGAACCGGGCGCCCTGCAGCGTGCCATGATCGGTTTCGCGGTCATAGTCGATATCGTGCCGGCCGATCCGCTGGATGACGGCGCGGGCATCGTCGTTCGCCCGGGCGCAGCTGCTCGCGCGGATCGCGGCCAGCACCTCGCCCATATGATCGAAGGCGTAGCGGACATGGCCGTCCTCGTGCCGCTCGAGCGCATCGAGATAGGCGCGCCAGCGCGCCAGCACCGGCGCCGGAACGAGGCGCTCGTTCAGGAGCCGCGGCATCGTCACCCGGGCGCTGAACTGGATGCGGGCGCGGGCGAGATCGCAGCCGCCGCTTGGGCCCGCGGGCCACGACCAGCGCATGTACCAATTGGCCAGCGCATCGACGCGCAGCCCGTCATTCGGGTCGCGCGGCCGTTCGGGATGATTGTCGATCGAGCGGCGGATCGCCGCCACGCTCGCGCCGGAGACGTCGTAAGAGAGGCGCTCGACCCCCGGAATGCCGGCGAAGGGGACCGGCTGGGATGCGGACGCGGCCGGGGTCTGGAGCGCGGCCAAGCCGACGCCCAGCGGCGTCAGCAGCAGCGCGGCTCCGCCCAGCACGATCTTCAGCAACCGGTTCATGCATGCTCCAAGCGCCCGTCCAGGCGCGCCTTCTCGTTCGCTTCGCCGGGCGATGCAAGCCGCGCCTAGCGCGTCACCCTTTCCAGGATCTCGACGCCGCGGGCCAGCGCCCGGCGCTCCGAATCGGCGAGCCTGCCGAGGCGTGCGACCAGCGCGCGGACGCGGCGCTCGCGGCCGGCGGCGAGCAGCTGATTGCCTTCCTCGGTCGCCGCGATCCGGACCGAGCGACGGTCGCCCGGCTTGGCTTCGCGGGTAACGAGGCCGCGCGTGACGAGCGCCTCGACGATCCGGCTCATCGTCGGCGGCTTGACCTGCTCGGCCTCGGCCAGCGCGGCGAGCGAGAGCGGACCCGCGTAGACGATCACCGACAAGGCGGAGAGCCGCGGCGCCGAAAGGCCGCTGCCGTCATCCTCGCGGCGGAGCGTGCGCAGCAGCCGGATCGCGGTCGAATGGAGCCGCGCCGCGACGTCCTTCAGCTCGCCTTCGCCCATCT
>DATINU010000325.1:0-4025 GCA_035473955.1 Allosphingosinicella sp. | reverse complement strand
GCGCTCGTCGATGAGCTGGGCGGCTTCCTCCAGGGTCAGCTGGTCGGGCGCAAGCGACTTGGGCAGCGTCGCATTGGTCGTCCCGTCGGTGACATAGGGTCCGAAGCGGCCCTCCATCAGCCTGATCTCGGCCTCGGTGCGCGGGTGATTGCCCATCACCTTGAGCGGCTCGCGCGAACCGGCCTTGCGGCCGCCGCCATTGGCCGCGTCGGCGAGCTTCGCCACCGCGGCGTTCATGCCGACCTCGAACACTTCGGCGGTCGAGGCGAGCTTCGCATATTTGCCGTCATGGGCGAGATAGGGGCCGTAGCGGCCGATGCTGGCGGTGATCGGCTTGCCCGTTTCCGGATGATCGCCCACGGGCCGCGGCAGCGAGAGCAGCCGAAGCGCGACCGCCAGATCGGCGTCGGCCTGCGGCACGTCCTTGGGCAGCGAGGCGCGCTTCGCCTCCTTGCCCTCGCCGATCTGGAAATAGGGACCGAAGCGGCCCGAGCGCAGGGTGACGTCTTGCCCGCTTTCCGGATCCTGGCCCAGCACTTGCGGCCCGCTATCCTCCTGCCCGCCTTCGGCGCCGAAGCGGCGGGTGAACTTGCAGTCCGGATAGTTGGAGCAGGCGACAAAGGCGCCGAACTTGCCGCCGCGCAGCCCCAGCCGCCCCTCGCCGCAGGCCGGGCAGAGCCGGGGGTCGCTGCCGTCGCCCTTGTCGGGGAAGAGGAACGGCGCGAGGAATTCGTCCAGCGCGGCGGTGATTTCCGACGGCTTCTGCTCCATCACTTCGGCGGTCTTCGGCTTGAAATCGCGCCAGAACGCTTCGAGCACCGCCTGCCAGGCCGCGCGCCCGCCCGAAATGTCGTCAAGCTCGTCCTCCAGACGAGCGGTGAAATCGAACGACACATAGCGTTCGAAGAAGCGCTCGAGGAAGGCGGTCAGCAGGCGCCCGCTTTCCTCCGGCATGAAGCGGTTCTTGTCGAGCCGGACATAGTCGCGGTCCTTCAGCGTCTGCAGGATCGCGGCGTAGGTGGAAGGGCGGCCGATGCCGAGCTCCTCCATCCGCTTGACGAGGCTCGCCTCGGAATAACGCGGCGGCGGCTGGGTGAAATGCTGCTCGGCCTCGACCTTCTTCCTGGCCGGCGTGTCGCCCTCGCGCAGGCGCGGCAGCCGGCGCGAATCCTCGTCCTCGGCGTCATCCCGCCCTTCCTCGTAGAGCGCGAGGAAGCCGGGGAAGAGCACCACCTGCCCGGTGGCGCGCAAAGCGTGGCGGCCGGTGCCGTCGGTCAGCTCGGCGGTGGTCCGCTCCAGCCGGGCCGAGGCCATCTGGCTGGCCAGCGCACGCTTCCAGATCAGCTCGTAGAGCCGGGCATGATCGCCTGAGCCGGCGCGGTCGCGACCGAAATCGGTGGGGCGGATCGCTTCGTGCGCTTCCTGCGCGTTCTTGGCCTTGGTCTCGTAGTGGCGCGGCTTGTCCGGCACATAGCCGGCGTCGTAGCGGTCGGCGATGGACTTGCGGGCCGCAGAGATCGCCTCGCCCACCATTTGCACGCCGTCGGTGCGCATATAAGTGATCGCGCCGTCCTCGTAGAGGCCCTGCGCCACCCGCATCGTCTGGCTCGCCGAGAAGCCGAGCTTGCGTGCCGCTTCCTGCTGCAGCGTCGAGGTGGTGAAGGGCGGCGGCGGATTGCGGCTGAGCGGCTTGGTCTCGACCGAGGCGACCGAGAAACGTCCCTCCTCGACCGCCTTCTTCGCGGCCTCGGCGGTGCCCTGATCGCCGATGCTGAGGCGGTCGATCTTCTCGCCATTGTAGCGGACCAGGCGGCCGAGAAATTCCGTGCCGTCCGCCTCCAGCGTCGCGGTGACGCTCCAATATTCCTGCGCGCGGAACAGCTCGATCTCGCGCTCGCGGTCGACGATCAGGCGCAGCGCCACCGATTGCACCCGGCCCGCCGATTTGGCGCCGGGCAGCTTGCGCCAGAGCACGGGCGAAAGCGTGAAGCCGACCAGATAGTCAAGCGCGCGGCGGGCGCGATAGGCGTCGATCAGATCCTCGTCGAGTGCGCGCGGGCTCGCCATCGCCTCCAGCACCGCCGATTTTGTGATCGCATTGAAGGTGACCCGCTCGACATGCGCCGGGAGCGCCTTCTTCTTCGCCAGCACCTCCTGCACATGCCAGGAAATCGCCTCGCCCTCGCGATCCGGATCGGTGGCGAGGATCAGGGCTTCGGCGCCCTTCGCCTCGTCGGCGATCGCTTTCAGCTGCCGTGCCTTGTCGGCATAGGTCTCCCACGTCATCGCGAAGCCCGCGTCCGGATCGACGGATCCGTCCTTGGGCGGCAGATCGCGGACATGGCCGTAGGAGGCCAGCACCCGGTAGCCCGGGCCCAGATATTTTTCGATGGTCTTGGCCTTGGCGGGCGATTCGACGACGACGAGCTTCATACTCAAACCTTGTTCCTCACGCGTACGCGTATAGGGTGGTGGGGTCGCGGCGGACGCGTCAAGCCCGGGGGAAACGAAAATGCCGAAAGCCTTGCCGGCCCTGTTGCTCGCGGGCCTGATCGCGACCGCCGCCGGGGCCGCGCCGCCGGCGGAATGGGTCGGTCAGGCGGCCCTGCCCGGCCTCGTCATCGGTCACCGCCTGTCGAACGGCCAATCGATGATCGTCGAACGCGTCCCGCCCGGCGAAACGGTCGAGCGCTGGACCCGAATGGTCACCAACCAGCGCTTCGCCGGTCAGCTCGCCGGGGGCACGCTCGATCGGTGGCTCCCCAATTATCTGGGCGGCATCGAACAAGGCTGCCCGGGCTTCCGGCCCGGCGCATCGACGCGGCTGCGGATCGAAGGCCGGCCGGCGCTGGACATCCGCGTCGATTGCCCGCGCAACCCGGCTACCGGTCAGCCCGAAACCTTCTTCCTGCGCGCCATTGCCAGCGGCGCCACGCTCCACCTCGCCCAGGTCGCGTTCCGCCACGTCCCGAGCGCCGAGGAGACGCGCTGGGCGCAGACCCACCTGGCCAGCGTCACCCTCTGCACCCGGGCGAGCCGCAGCCCGGCCTGCCGCGCCGGGCCGGAGCCGTTCGACCGCTAGTTCCGCTGGCCCGGGATTTCCTGCACCTTGAAATCGGGCGGCAGCACGCAGCGGCCGCCGTCATATTGGCCGACGCTGCGGATGATTTCCTGTCCTTCCGGCTCCACGCGGCGGCCTGAAATCTGGCTGTCGAGCACACGCCGGATCAGGGTCTCCAGCTTGGTGACGAGATAGCAATCCACCGCCGGCGGGGCGTGCGAATTGCCGATGCCGCTGTCGTCGGTGAGGAACAGGTAACGCGACTGGGTCGAGGCGGCCATCGCCCGCATCACATATTCGGCGAGGTCGGCAACGCCCGAGGCCGCGACCGGCGTGATCTGCACCCGCCGCGCCCGCGCCGCCTCCGCGATCAGCCAGGTCTTGGCGACATTCTCCTCATGCGGCGGCGCATCGGCGACGAGCAACAGCGAGCGGACCGAATTGGGCCGCCAGTCGAGCCCGATCGCGCGGTGCAGCGCCTGATCCATCGCCTCCGGATAGTCGCCGCCGCCGTCGCCGCTCTGCGCGGCGAGGCGCTGCTGCATTTCCACGCTGCTGCCGGTGAAGGGATAGGTGCGGGTGACGAAGATGTCGCCTTCGTCGCGATAGGCGACGAGCGCGAGGCGGATGTCGAGGCCGGGATGCGCCTCCCGGATCTGGCCGACGATCGCCTGCAGCTCCGAGGTCAGGAAGTTGATCTCGTCGCCCATACTGCCGGTCGTGTCGAGCACGATGGCGAGATCGAAGCGGGTGACGGGCGGCGCCACGCCGTTCAGCGTGACCGTCTGCCGCTGGGCGCCGGCGCCCGGCGAAATGGCGACCTGCCGGGCCGGGCCGGCGACCTGGCCGGCCTGGCTGACGGTGAGGCGGACGCCGCTGCCGAGCCGGTCGAGCCCCGGGAAGAAGGCGACGGTACCGTCGGCCAGCGTATCGAGGCTGAGGCTGTTGCCGTCGGCGCAGGTCA
>DATINU010000324.1:0-8063 GCA_035473955.1 Allosphingosinicella sp. | reverse complement strand
CGAAATGGCCAAGCCGAACGGCGCTCATGCAGGGCAGGCGAGCAAGGAAGAGCTGCTCGCCTATTACCGGGACATGCTGCTCATCCGCCGCTTCGAGGAGCGCGCCGGCCAGCTTTACGGGCTCGGCCTGATCGGCGGCTTTTGCCATCTCTATATCGGCCAGGAGGCGGTCGCGGTCGGGCTGCAATCGGCGCTCACCCCCGGCAAGGACAGCGTGATCACCGGCTATCGCGACCATGGCCACATGCTCGCCTACGGCATCGATCCCAAGGTGATCATGGCCGAGCTCACGGGCCGCGAGGCGGGGATCAGTCGCGGCAAGGGCGGCTCGATGCACATGTTCTCCACCGAGCACAAATTTTATGGCGGCCACGGCATCGTCGGCGCGCAGGTGAGTCTCGGCACCGGCCTCGCCTTCGGCCACAAATATTCGGGCGATGGCGGCGTCTGCCTCGCTTATTTCGGCGACGGCGCGGCCAATCAGGGCCAGGTCTATGAGAGCTTCAACATGGCGGAGCTCTGGAAGCTGCCGATCATCTACGTGATCGAGATCAACCAGTACGCCATGGGCACGAGCGTCAACCGCTCCTCGGCCGAGGACCAGCTCTACAAGCGCGGCGAGAGCTTCCGTATCGCCGGCCTGCAGGTGGACGGGATGGACGTCCTCGCGGTGCGCGGCGCGGCCGAAACGGCGCTGCAATGGGTGCGCGGCGGCAAGGGGCCGATCCTGCTGGAGCTGAAGACCTATCGCTATCGCGGCCATAGCATGTCCGATCCGGCCAAATACCGCTCGCGCGAGGAGGTGCAGGCAGTGCGCGACAAATCCGATCCGATCGAGGCGGTGAAGCGCGAGCTGGCGACGGCGGGGGCAAAGGAGGAAGACCTCAAGGCGGTCGACAACGCGATCAAGAAGATCGTCGTTGAGGCCGCCGATTTCGCCGAGCAGGCGCCCGAGCCCGATCCGGCCGAACTCTACACCGACGTGCTGGTGGGGAACTACTGATGGCGATCGAGCTGAAGATGCCCGCGCTCTCGCCGACGATGGAGGAGGGCACGCTCGCCAAATGGCTGGTCAAGGAAGGCGACAACGTCGCCGCCGGCGACATCCTCGCCGAGATCGAGACCGACAAGGCGACGATGGAGTTCGAGGCGGTCGACGAAGGGACGGTGACGAAAATACTCGTCGCCGAGGGCACCGATGAAGTGAAGGTCGGGACCGTGATCGCGTTGCTGAGCGGCGAGGGCGAGGCGGCGTCGCCGGCGCCTGCCGCTGCGGCGCCCGCCGAAGAGAAGGAAGAGGCTCCGGCGCCGGTCGCCGCGGCGCCCAAACCCGGAAAGACCGCACCGGCCAGCCTCGCCGTCGAGCCCGACGTGCCGGCCGGCACCGAGCTGGTGAAGACCACTGTGCGCGAGGCGCTGCGCGATGCGATGGCCGAGGAGATGCGCAAGGATCCGCGCGTCTTCGTGATGGGTGAGGAGGTCGCCGAATATCAGGGCGCCTATAAGGTCACCCAGGGCCTGCTCGACGAGTTCGGCGCCACGCGCGTGATCGACACGCCGATCACCGAATATGGCTTTGCCGGCGTCGGCACGGGCGCGGCGATGGGCGGTTTGCGCCCCGTCATCGAGTTCATGACCTTCAACTTCGCGATGCAGGCCATTGATCATATTATCAATTCCGCCGCGAAGACGAATTACATGTCCGGCGGCCAGATGCGCTGTCCGATCGTTTTCCGCGGGCCGAATGGTGCCGCCAGCCGCGTCGGTGCGCAGCACAGCCAGAATTACGGGCCTTGGTATGCCTCCGTGCCCGGCCTGATCGTGATCGCCCCTTATTCGGCGGCTGACGCGAAGGGGTTGCTCAAGGCTGCGATCCAATCTGAGGACCCAGTCGTATTCCTCGAGAATGAGTTGCTTTATGGCCAAAGCTTCGACGTGCCGAAGCTTGACGACTACACCCTGCCCATCGGCAAGGCGAAGGTGGTGAAGGAGGGGAGCGACGTTACTCTGGTCTCCTATTCGATCGGCGTCGGCGTCGCGCTCGACGCGGCCGCCAGGCTGGCCGAGGAGGGGATCGACGCCGAAGTGATCGACCTCAGGACGCTTCGCCCGCTCGACAAGGCGACCGTGCTCGCCAGCCTCGCCAAGACCAACCGCATGGTCTGCGTCGAGGAAGGCTGGCCGGCCTGCTCGATCTCGGCCGAGTTGATGGCGGTCGCGATGGAGGAGGGCTTCGACGATCTCGACGCCCCGGTGCTCCGGGTCACCGACGAGGACGTGCCGTTGCCCTACGCCGCAAATCTCGAGAAGCTGGCGCTGATCAAGGTCGACGACGTCGTCGCCGCGGCCAAGAAGGTCACCTACCGCTGAGCGGCGAACTCGACGCCGACCGCCAGCTCGCCCTTACTTACGTTCCCGCGCGGCTCCGTGCCGCGCTCGAGGCGCTCTGGCGTCTTGACGTCACTTTGGGCGCTATCCTCGCGACCGGAACGGACCCGCGGGTCAGCCAGATCCGCCTGGCCTGGTGGCGCGAGGCGCTCGAGCGGCTCGATCATGCACCGCCACCGGCTGAGCCGGTGCTGCAGGGACTGGCCGCCCATGTTCTGCCCACGGTCACCGGCGTCGAGCTTGCCGGGATGGAGGCGGGGTGGGCGGAGCTGCTTGCCCAGGGCGCGCTCGATCAGGAAGCGCTGGATCGTTACGCGGCGGCGCGCGGCGGGCGATTGTTCCGCTATTCGGCGCGCTTGCTGGGCCTGGACGGCGAGGTCGATGCGGCGGGAGAACGCTGGGCGCTGGTCGACCTTGCCCGGCACAGCGGCGGCGATGCGATGGCGGCACAAGCCGAGGCGTCGGCTAGGCCGGCCTTGCGGAATTGGCCGAAGCAATTGCGGCCTCTCGGCATGCTGGACGCGCTCGCGCGCCGCGATGTCGCGCGCGGCTCCGATTCGTTCGAGCGGCAAGGTTCACCGGGACGGATGCTGAGGATGTTGAGACATCGCCTGACCGGCCATTGATCCGGAATGATGCTTTATTTGCACCGATCTGGACTCTTTCTTCGGTTTTGCTAGCGTCCGACTGACGGGGAGGGCGCGATGCTGCGATTTCTTGCCGGAGCCGGTTCCGCTTTGCTGCTGATTGCGGCCGGCTTCTTCATCTGGACCGGGCTGGCGCAGGACGAGGGCAATCCCGTTCCCGAAGCGCCCGAGGAAGCGGAGGACACGCCCGCTGCCGCAGGCCCGCCCCGCCGTCCGCCTTCCGCCGACGAGCGCACCAAGGAGCAGCGCCGCTTCGACCGTGCCGACCGCGACAATGACGGGCGGATCACGCTGGCGGAGTTGCTCTATCCCCGTCAGAGACCCTTCCAGCGCCTCGACACCAATCGCGACGGCAAGCTGTCGTTCGAGGAATGGGCGGTGCGCACGCGTACCAAGTTCGGCGAGGCGGACGCCAATCGCGACGGAAATCTCAGCCGCCCCGAATATGCCGCCACCGCGCCGCGCCCTCGGCCGCCGACGCGGCAGAAGGCGTGCAATTGCTAGGCTGACGCGGTCTGCCAGGCCGCGAGATCGGCCTTGGCGCGGTCGGTGTAGCGCTTTTTGCGGTCGGCCTTCTTCATCCGCCCTTCGATCGGCGGGAACAGGCCGAAATTGACGTTCATCGGCTGATAGCTTGCGGCGTCCGCGCCGCCGGTGATGTGGCCGAGCAGTGCGCCGAGCGCGGTCGTGAGCGGCGGGGGCGCTGCCGTTTCCCCCCTGAGCTCCGCCGCGGCGAACCGGCCGGCGAGCAGGCCGATCGCGGCGCTTTCGACATAGCCCTCACAGCCGGTGATCTGACCCGCGAAGCGGATATGTGGCGCGGCTTTGAGACGCAGCGTGGCGTCGAGCAATTGCGGCGAATTGATGAAGGTGTTGCGGTGGAGACCGCCCAGGCGAGCGAATTCGGCATTCTCCAGCCCCGGGATGGTGCGAAACAGCCGGACCTGATCGGCATGTTTGAGCTTGGTCTGGAAGCCTACCATGTTCCAGAGCGTGGCGAGTGCATTGTCCTGCCGCAATTGGACCACGGCATAGGGCCAGCGCCCGGTCTTGGGATCGTCGAGGCCGACCGGCTTCATCGGGCCGTAGCGGAGCGTGTCCTCGCCGCGCTCGGCCATCACCTCGATCGGCATGCACCCCTCGAAATAGGGTGTGTCCTTTTCCCACTGCTTGAATTCGGTCTTCTCGCCCTCGATCAGGCCGCGGTGGAAGGCGAGATACTGCTCCTTCGTCATCGGGCAGTTGATGTAATCCTTGGTATCGCCCTTATCCCAGCGGCTGGCCATCCAGCAGACGTCCATGTCGATCGTGTCGCGGTGCACGATCGGCGCGATCGCATCGAAGAAAGCGAGCGCGTCCGCGTCCGCGGCGCCACGGATCGATTCGGCGAGGCCGGCGGCGGTTAGCGGCCCGGTGGCGACAATGGTGAGGCCGGAGGCGGGGAGGGCGTCCACCCGCTCGCGGACGATCTCGATATTGGGATGGGCGGCGAGCGTCGCCGTGACCTGCGCGGAAAAGCCGTCGCGGTCCACGGCGAGCGCCGACCCCGCCGGCACGCGATGCGCGTCGGCCGCCGCCATGATCAGCGATCCCAGCGCGCGCATCTCCGCGTGGAGCAGGCCCACCGCATTGTTCTCGTCGTCATCGGAGCGGAAGCTGTTCGAGCAGACCAGCTCGGCGAGCCCGTCCGTATGGTGCGCCGGCGTCATCTCGCCGCCGCCGCGCATCTCGCTGAGCCGCACGCGCGCGCCGGCCTCGGCCAGCTGCCACGCGGCTTCCGATCCGGCGAGGCCGCCGCCGACGATATGGACTTGGGTGTTCACGGCGTGCTGCGTTAGAAGGAAACGGACGAAGGAGGAAGGCCATGCTGGATCATGTCGGCTTCGCGGTCGCGGATGCGGAGCGCTCGCGGCTCTTCTATGAGGCGGCGCTGGCGCCGCTGGGCATCAGCCTGATCATGAGCGTAACCCCGGAGCAGACCGAATCGGGCGGCACCGCGCACGGCTTCGGCTCGGACGGCAAACCCTATTTCTGGTTCGGCGACAACGAGGCGGTGGGGGAGGGCACGCATGTCGCCTTCGCCGCCGAAACCCGCGATGAGGTGGACGCCTTCTATGAAGCGGCGCTGGCGGCGGGCGGCCGCGACAATGGCGCGCCCGGACTCCGGCCCCATTACCATCCGAATTATTACGGCGCCTTCGTGCTCGATCCCGACGGGCTCAATATCGAGGCCGTCTGCCACAAGGATTTGCAGCATGACCGCGAAGCGCATCTTCACCATCGGCTATGAAGGCGCGACCCAGGCCGAGTTGATCGCAGCGCTGCAGGCGGCCGGCGTCGAATGCGTGATCGACGTCCGCGCCGTGCCGATGTCGCGCAAGCCGGGCTTTTCCAAGAACGTGCTGGCGGTAGGTCTCAGCGAAGCGGGGATCGACTACATCCATTTGAAGGCGCTCGGCACCCCGCCGGCAGGCCGCGAGGCGGCGCGCAAGGGCGACATGGCGACGATGGAGCGGATCTACGCCCTCCAACTCGAAACCCCCGAAGCGGGTGCCGAGGCCGCGCGGATGATCGCGCTTGCCGCCGAGCGTCCGTCGGCGCTGCTCTGCTTCGAACGCGATCCCGCCCGATGCCACCGGACGCCGCTGCGCGAGGCGATCATGGCCGATTGGGACGCGATCGACCTCCTCGCCTGACGAAATACCCGCTTGCACCCGTCCGCGATCGGCGCGAACCTTCGCGCGGGGAAAGGGGGATATATGGAAAAACTAGATCAACTGCGTCAGCTCGATCCGGTGACGCAGATCATCGTCATCAGCCTGCTGAACCTGATCATGATTCCGGCCGCCTGGCGAATCATGAAGCGGGCGGGGATGAACCCGCGCTTTTCGCTGGTCGCCGCGGTGCCGCTGCTCGGCTACTTGCTGCTGGTCGCGATTCTCGCTTTCTCGACCTGGCCCACCGAGCCCGAAGGCTATCGCTAGGAGCGCGCGCCATGACCGAATTGATCGCAGCGCTGGCTGCCTTTCTTGGAGGCGTCGGGCTCTATGTCCTCGGCTTCGTCTTTCCCGCCATCTGCCTGTCGCTGATCTGCCGCAAGATGGGCTTTTCGCCCTTGCTCGGCATCCTCGCCTTCATCCCCACCGCGGGAGCGCTGCTGGCGGTGCTGCTGCTCTACTACATGGCCTTCAGCAAATGGCCGCGCTGGGAGGAAGCGGGGCTGGAATAAGCGGCCCCGTCAATCGACCCAATCGAACCCCCGTCGGCACAAGCCGGCGCAAATCGCCGACGTGGCGATCAGCGCGAAGGCGGGTCCGTCTCGACCGTAGCCGTCGAGCAGGAAGGCGATGGATCCACCGATCGCCGCACCGGCAGCCACCCACGCGGGCGGCTCCCGGACCAGCCGGATGTGATTGGAAAGCGCGGCCATGATCAGCGCCCCGACGATGTTGACGCAATAGCCGATCATGAAGCCGACAATCGTCGCCGGCAGCAGGATCGTCGCCAGGCCCAGAAGGGTTTCGGGGTCGACGACGATCGGGTGCGGCAGCCGCGCATAAACGAGCGAGGCGGCGTAACTCAGGACGAACACGGGCCCGGCTACCAGCGAGGCCGGGACGGCGGCGCCGACGGGCGTGCCGATCACTTTCATCTCTTTTCTCCATCGAATGGAGACGCGGGCGGACAAGGGCGCCCGCGTCCCTCGTTCGTCACGCGGCCGCCGACCTGGCGCCGCCGGCGTCGGTCAGCCAGTCGTTCACCTTGCGGCCGAAGCGGGCGATGGCGGTCATGTTGAAGAAATGCATGCCGCCGAGCACGATCACGGCGAGGCCGACCTTGCCCGACAGGAAGCGAATCGCCTCCGGGTAGGTGGTCGGCTCGGCACCGAAGCTCAACGTCAGCGTGATGAAGCCGATATTGACCAGATAGAAGCCGACCACGAGCAGGTGGTTGGTCGAGCGCGCCAGCACTTCGTTGTGGCCGAAGCACTGGATCAGGAAGACCTCGCCATTGCTGTGCAGCGTGTGGGCGACCCAGATCGTGATGCCGATCGAAATGGCGAGATAGAGGGCATAGGCGGTTTCAACCATGTCGCATTCCTTTCTTCTGTTAATTCTGTAAAAACAGAAACAATTAGTTATGACGGTACATTATTTGACAGGAAGGTTCCTTTCCTAGGCTTTGTGCTTCTTGCCGCCGGGAATGAGGCGGGCCACCTTGGCTCCGAGCTTCATCAGCGTGACCAAGGTCGGCTTGGGCAGGTGCCGCACCTGTTCGTACCAAGTGGCCAGAGTGGCCATGAATTCATGCATCCGGGTGACGCGCTCGCGCACCTGCGGCGGGGCGGATTTGTCGCGCGCGAGCCGCTCGGCCAGTTCGGCGAGCAGGGCGATGGTCGGATCGATCTCGCGCCGTTTGCGCTCTGCCGAGATCCGCATCAGCATCTCCCACAGGTCCGTCTCCGCGACGAAATGGTCGCGCCGGTCGCCCTCGACATGGACGCGGCGGACGATGGCATAGCCTTGCAGTTCCTTGAGGCCGGTCGAAACGTTCGAGCGCGCCAGGCCGAGCTGATCGACGATATCGTCGGCGGGCAGGGGCCGGTCCGATAGATAAAGCAGGGCATGGACCTGCGCGACCGAACGGTTGACGCCCCAATGCGTCCCCATCTCCCCCCAGTGGAGGATGAACGCCTTGGCGTCGGGATGGTCGAGAAGCGCGCCGTTCGTCATTTCTGTAATTTCAGAAATTACGGATATTGCCCTCGCAAGTCAAGCGCCGATGCGCGGATCATTCGGGCAGGGGCGGGGCCTCCTGGTCGCCTGCTTCGATCTCGCCGCCCAGGATCCCCACTTCGCCCTCGCCCTCGTCGTCGTCCTCGCTCTCCTCGATCCGGGCGGCGGAGACGACATGCTCGGCCTCGTCGACGTTGAACAGGCGCACGCCGGCGCTGTTGCGGCCGATCACGCGGGTGCCCGCGACGCTCATCCGGATCAGCTTGGCCTGATCGGTGACCAGCATCAGCTG
>DATINU010000323.1:0-14093 GCA_035473955.1 Allosphingosinicella sp. | reverse complement strand
GCGCGGCCGCCGCGCGCGGCCGGCGTTACGAGGCCCTGGACAGCCTGCGCGGCGTCGCCGCCTGCTTCGTCGTCCTCTATCATCTCCACACGACCGGCTTCATCACCAATGTTGCGATCGTCCGCCACGCCTGGCTTTTCGTGGATTTCTTCTTCGTGCTCAGCGGCTTCGTGATCGCCGCGAGCTATGGCGAGAAGCTCAAGACCGGCTTTCCGCTCCGCGCCTACATGATCCTGCGGCTGGGCCGGATCTATCCGCTGCACCTGTTCATCATTCTCGTCTTCGTCGCGATCGAATGTGCCCTGCTCCTGGCCGGCGCCCAGGGAATGCAGGGCCGGGCGCCGTTCACCGGGCCGCGCTCGCTGCCGTTTCTGGCCGACAATCTGCTGCTCATCCAGATCTTCGTGCCCGGCGCGAAAGCGAGCTGGAACGGGGTCAGCTGGAGCATTGCCGCGGAAGTCTGGACCTATGCGCTGACCGCGGCCGGCCTCGTCCTGCTGGGGCGGCGCTTCCGGTTCGTGCTCGTGGCGATCGCCCTGCTGGCGCCGCTCGCGCTCGGCTGGCTCGGCGACGGCTTGCTGAACAGCCGGGGCCTGACCCTCGTCCGCTGCCTCTACGGCTTTTCCCTCGGCATGCTGGCCTTCGATCTTTCCGCGCGCTGGCGCGGGCGTGGCAGTCTCGGCCGCTCCGCCGCGACCTTTGCCGAGGCGGGGCTGGTGCTCCTCTGCGGGGCGGCGATCATAGGCGTGCCCGACAGCCCGCTGGAATTCGCCTGTCCGGCGCTGTTCGCGCTCGCCATCATCGTCCTGGCGCGCGAGGAGGGAGCGGTCGCCGATGTCCTCAAGCTGGCGCCGCTGCGCCGCCTCGGCGACTGGTCCTATTCGATCTACATGGTCCACCCGCTCGTTCTCGCGCTGATCGTTCACCCGCTGGCATTGGCCGGAGCCCGGCTCGGCGTGCCGCTGGTGGAGGTCGGCACCATCGAGGGCCATCCCGCCCGCATTATCGGCGGCCCCGCCTGGCTCCCGGAGCTTGTCGTGCCCGTCGTCCTCATTCTGGTGATCGCCGCCTCGGCTCTTACCTACCGTCTGATCGAACTGCCCTGCCGAAACGCGTCGCGCGGGTGGGCCGAGCGCATCGCCGGGCGGCCCGCTGCCGCCGCGGAGAGGGTTGCGCCGACGATATAGTCGTGCGAGCAGCCGCGCAGCATTTGGAAGAACGAAGATGAACGCATATCGCATCCAGGGCGGCACCGGCGAATGGGAGGTCGTGATCGGCCTCGAAGTGCATGCGCAGGTGACCAGCGAGGCCAAGCTCTTCTCCGGCGCCGCGACCGAATTCGGCGCCGAGCCGAACAGCCAGGTCTCGCTGATCGACGCCGCCTTTCCGGGCATGCTGCCGACCCCCAATATCGAATGCATCCGCCAGGCGGTGCGCACCGGCATGGCGCTCGACGCGAAGATCAACGCCTGGTCGCGCTTCGACCGGAAGAATTATTTCTACGCGGATCTGCCGCAGGGCTATCAGATCAGCCAGCTCTATCATCCGCTGGTCGGCGAGGGCGCGATCGAGGTGGACCTGGAGGGCGGCGCCACCAAGACGATCGGCGTCGAGCGCATCCATGTCGAGCAGGATGCGGGCAAGCTGATGCACGATCAGCACCCGAATTATTCCTACGTGGATCTCAACCGTTCGGGCGTCGCCCTGATGGAGATCGTCTCGCGGCCGGATATGCGCTCGCCGGAGGAGGCCGGCGCCTATGTCCGCAAGCTGCGCGCGATCCTGCGCTATGTCGGCTCGTGCGACGGCAATATGGAGCAGGGCTCGATGCGCGCCGACGTGAACGTCTCGGTCCGCAAGCCGGGCGGCGAGCTGGGCACCCGCACCGAGACCAAGAACGTCAATTCGGTCCGCTTCATCCAGGCCGTGATCGAGCATGAGGCGCGCCGCCAGGTCGATCTGATCGAGGAGGGCGGCACGATCGTCCAGGAAACCCGCCTGTTCGATCCCGACAAGGGCGAGACGCGCTCGCTGCGCTCCAAGGAGGATGCGCATGATTACCGCTATTTCCCCGATCCCGACCTGCTCCCGCTCGAGCTGGACGACGCGTTCCTCGCCGATTGCCGCGCCTCGCTCCCCGAACTGCCCGACGCCAAGCGCGCGCGCTACGAGGGCGAACTCGGCCTTTCCGCCTATAATGCCGGCGTGCTCACCGCCGACGTGACCACCGCGCGCTGGTTCGAGACCGTGCTGGACAAGCTGGGGAGCGAGCATGCCCAGCGCGCCTCCAACTGGGTCACCTCTGAGCTGTTCGGCGCCCTGAACCGGCTCGGCAAGACGATCGAGGACAGCCCCGTCACCGCCGCCCAGGCCGCCAGCCTGATCAAGCTCACCGCCGACGGCACGCTTTCCGGCACGCTCGCCAAGCAGGTCTTCGAGATCATGCTCGAAACCGGCGACGACCCCGAAAAGATCGTCGAGGAGCGCGGCCTGAAGCAGACCTCGGACACCGGCGCCATCGAAGCCGCGATCGCCGAAATCCTCGCCGCCAACGCCGACAAGGTCGCCGAATATAAAGGCGGCAAGGAAGCCCTGTTCGGCTTCTTCGTCGGCCAAGTGATGAAGGCGATGCAGGGCAAGGCCAACCCGCAGGTGGTCAACGAGCTGCTGAGGAAGGCGCTCGGCTAGCTCGGTAGGGGCCCATCTGCTAGGCTGTGCCGCGCAAACAAGGGGAGAGCCGGCCATGGCGCGCGCATTCTACCTGCTGTTCGGGCTCGTCGCCTATGCGATCTTCTTCGCGACCTTCCTCTATCTGATCGCCTTCGTCGGCAATCTGCCCTGGGTGCCGGTGACGGTCGATCATGGCGGGGCGCTGATCGAGCCGTTCAAGGCGGCGATCGTCGATCTCGGACTGATCGCCCTGTTCGGGCTGCAGCACAGCGTGATGGCGCGGCCGCGCTTCAAGGCGGCCTGGACCAGAATCGTGCCCGCGCCGCTGGAGCGCAGCATCTACGTGCTGCTCGCCAGCGTCGTGCTGGTCGTGATGTTCGCGTTCTGGCGGCCGATCCCGATGAGCATGTGGAACGTCGACGCGGCCTGGGCCATTTATCTGCTCTGGGGCCTGTTCGGGATCGGCTGGCTGATCGTCCTGCTCAGCACCTTCATGATCAGCCATTTCGAATTGTTCGGGCTGCTGCAGGTCAGGCATGCGAGCCGCGGCACCCGCCCGCCCGAGCCGATCTTCCACACGCCCTATTTCTACAAGCGCGTCCGCCATCCGCTTTATTCCGGCTTCCTGCTCGCCTTCTGGGCGGCGCCGACGATGAGCACGGGACATTTGCTGCTGGCGATCGGCATGACCGCCTACATCCTGATCGCCATCCGCCATGAGGAGCGCGACCTCGTCGGCGTGTTCGGCGCGGAATATGAGACGTACCGGTCCCGCGCTGGGATGCTGATTCCGCGCTTCGGCAAGAGCTAGAGAAGCCGAAGCTGCGCGCCCTGCGGCGGCTCGAACAAATCGGTGCGCAGCGGGCGCTTTTCGACGTTGAGGCCGTGCTTGGCGACCGCGCGCTGGAAGCGGGTGCGGAGCAGGTCGGCCCAGGGCCCCTGGCCGCGCATCCGGGTGAAGAAATCGGGATCGTTGTCGCGGCCGCCGCGCAGTGACTGGATGATGTGCATGACCTTGCCGGCGCGGTCGGGGAAATGCTCGTCGAGCCAGGCGCGGAAGAGCGGCGCGACCTCGAAGGGGAGGCGCACCGGCAAATAGAAGCAGCCGATCGCGCCCGCCTCGGCCGCCGCTTCGACGATCTGCTCCAGCTCATGGTCGGTGATGCCGGGGACGACCGGGGCGATCGAGACCCAGGCGGGCACGCCCGCTTCAGTCAGGGCCTTCACCGCGGCCAGGCGCTTGCGCGCGGCGGGCGCGCGCGGCTCGAGCGTGCGGGAAATTGCGGGGGTCAGCGAGGTCACCGACAAGGCGACGCCGATCAGGCTGTCCTTCGCCATGGCCGCGATCAGATCGAGATCGGCGAGCACGCGATCGGACTTGGTGGTGATCGTCGCGGGATGCCTGGTCTCGGCGAGCACCTCCAGGACGCTCCGCGTGATCCGCCATTTGCCTTCGATCGGCTGGTAGGGATCGGTGTTGGTGCCGAGCGCGATCGGGCGGACCTGATAGCCTTTCTTCATCAGCTCGGCGCGGAGCAATTTCGCCGCGTCCGGCTTGGCGAACAGGCGGCTTTCGAAATCGAGGCCGGGGGAGAGGTCGTGAAAGGCGTGAGTCGGCCGGGCGAAGCAATAGATGCAGCCATGCTCGCAGCCGCGATAGGGGTTGATCGAACGATCGAAGCCGATGTCGGGCGAGGCGTTGCGGGTGATGATCGTCTTCGGCTTTTCGACCGTCACCGTGGTGCGCAACGGCGGCGGATCGCCGTCCAACTTTTCGCGCGCGTCGAGCCAGTCGCCGTCGGCCTCGCGTGCGGCGAGGTTGAAGCGCGTCGGCGTCCGGTTTTCAGGGGCGCCGCGCCCTGGGCGGGCATCGGGTCGCATCGCTAGAGCCTAGCTCTTGGCGCGGAACATAGCAAGAACATCGTTTCGTCGTGCCAGCGAAGGCTGGCATCCAAGCGGCGATTGAACTTCTCGTCGATAGTCTGGACCCCAGCCTTCGCTGGGGTGACGGGTGGGACCGTTAGTCCTGCCCCATCGCGGCCTGGCGGGGGCGGGGTGCGATGCGGACGGCGCTGGGCCCGGAAAGGCCCGGGAAGCGGGGCCACATGCCCTGGGCCAGCGCGCGCCGGGTGACGGATTGATCGGCGCCGCGCGCCTCGTAGATCCAGTAATTGCGAAGGATGATCGGGACATAGCCGCGCGTTTCCCAATAAGGGATGCTCTCGATGTAGAGCAGGGGATCGCTCTGATCGTAGCGCAGGTTCCACGCCGCGATCGGGGCGGGGCCGGCATTGTACGAGGCGATCACCTTGGGGAGCAGCCCGCCGGTGCTTTCCATGTCGCGCAGATATTCGAGATAGGTCTGGCCGAACTCGATATTGTTGACCGGATCGGTGAGCCGGCCCGGATCGCCCTGGATGCCGCGCCAGCGGATCAGGTCGCCCGCCGTGCCGGGGCGGACCTGCATGAGGCCGCGCGCGCCGGCGGGGCTGACCGCGTCGGGGCGGAAGTTCGATTCCTGCAGCGCATGGGCGAAGGCGAGGGCCGGATCGACCCGCCAGCCCCGCGCGGGGCGCCAGCTCGGGTTCGGATAGCGTTCGCGCGGGCCGAAATGGGCGCCGCGCGGGCCGTTGTGGGAGAGCCACATCTGGGTGGCGGTGAGATTGAGCCGCGCGGCGAGATGGATCAAAGCGGCGTGCTCGTTCGGCTGGCCGATCCGGGCTTGATGCCGCAGCATCTCTGCGGCGAGGTCGCTTTCGCCGATCTCGGCGAGCGCGACCGCCATCCGCACGTTCCGGACGTCGCCGATCGCGCGCCAGTCCGCCTCGGTCAGGCCGGTCATGTCGGCGGGGGGCTGGCGGATGCCGAGCGCGCTTTGAGCAAGGAGGCCGTAGAAAGTCTCGCCAAGCCGCGCCGCGGCACGCAAGCGATTCTGCACCCGCGCGGGCTGCCCGCCCGCGGTGTCGGCGCGGGCCGCCCAATAATGGCCGGCGGCGGCGAGCTCGATGTCGCTCGAGCGGCTGGCGACATTGGCGAAATGGCTGGCGGCATTGTCATAGTCGGCCATCCGCCAGGCGGCGAGGCCGGAGACCCATTCGGCGTGGATCGCATATTCGGTCGGTCCGGTTCGCGCGAGGTCGCCCAGCCTTCGTGCCTCGGCGTCGAAGCCGTTGAGATAATAGGCCCAGGCGATGCGCTGGCGGAACGCGGTCAGCGCCTCTGGCGACAATTCCTCGGCGCGCGTCGCGAGCAGTGCCTCCGCCTCGACCGGCTTGTCATCGCGGATCAGCGGCTGGAGCAGAGGCTCGAGGCGGTCGGCCACCTCGTCGCCGCGGATGCTTCGCGGCCGGGCACGGCGAGGCTGTCCGCCAAGACCGACCAGCCGTTGCGTGTTCGGCAGGGCGGGGACGCCCTCCGCGCCGCGTGAGCGGGCGAGGCGGACCAGTGCTTCGGCCTGCGGCATTTCCGACGCGCGCGGCAGCAGGCTGGTGATCGCTGGAAGCTCGACGCGCGGCGATCCCGGCATCGTATAAAGCTGGGCGCGCGCCAGATCGTGGAGCAGGCCGTCGCGCATCCCGTCGAGCCGGCCTGCGGCGCCTGCCCAATCCTGGGCACGGAGCGCGGCGAAGATGGCCCGGTAATTGTCGCGCTGTGACGCTTCGAGCTGGGCCGGCGGTGTGTAGCCGGCGGCACGGGCAGGGGCCTGCAACGCGTCCTCCGAAGCTAGGCCCGGCGCGGCGAAGGCGAGCGCGGTGGCCAGGAACGCGGCTTTCGCCAGCTTCATGCCAGCTCCTCCATCAGCATCTGCAAATCGGCCCAGGCGAGCGCCTTCAGCTTCGGTTGGGTCAGCAGCTTTTCGGGCCGCAGCGTCACCAGGGTGCGGATCGGCCCGGCACCGGTCTGGACATCGTGCCAGCGCGCCCGGGCGGCGGCGACCGCCGAACCGACCAGCGCCTTGCCGCAGGCGTCGCCGAACAGCAGCAGGGCTTTTGGCGCGGCCAGGCCGATATGGTGACGCGCGAGCTCGGCGAGCCGCGCCGCTTCCGCTTCGCCGATCGTGCCCGCGGGCGTCCGGACCGGCGACAAAGCGGCGAGGTAGATCGTCTCGCGGCGCCGCCCGATCGCCGCGAGCATCTTGTCGAGCAAGGCGCCGGCCTCGCCCGAAATCAGCCCCCCGTCGGCCGAAGGCATGTCGGTGAGGATCATCAGCCCGGCGGCGGGATCGCCGGCCGGGGCGGCGCGGCGGGCGCCGGGCGCGGCGTAAGGCAGCTGGTCGGTTTCCGCCAGCCAGGCGCGAAAGCCCTCAAGCGTGTCGGGCAACGCATCGGGCGGCGGGGCGGAGGGCGGCGCATCGGTCGCCTTGGTCTTGGGCGCGAGCCAGTCGCGGGGCTCCTCGCCGACGATCGTGTCGACGCCGGCTTCCTGCCACCAGCCGAGTGCGCTCGCCGCCCAGCCGCCGGCTCTTTCGTCCTGTCCCCGCATGTCGCTCCCTTTGAGTCAGGCCAGGGCGGGCTGGTCAATCGCCAAGCGCCTGTTTATCTGCCAGTCGTTGGCGGTTTGCGACGACAGGAGCCGCCGGGGAGAGAGCGACGATGTCCGAACGCGAGTCCATGCCTTATGACGTGGTGATCGTCGGCGCCGGTCCCGCGGGCCTCGCCGCCGCCATCCGCCTGAAGCAGCTCGCCGACGCGGCCGGGCGCGAGCTTTCCGTCTGCATCCTCGAAAAGGGCTCGGAGGTCGGCGCCCATATCCTCTCCGGCGCGGTGGTCGATCCGAAAGCGCTCGACGAGCTGCTGCCGAACTGGAAGGAGCTGGACAGCCCGCTCACCGTGCCCGTCACGAAGAACGAGCATTGGGTGCTGACCGAGAAGAAGAAATTCGGCTTCCCGCACATCTTCATGCCGCCCTTCATGTCGAACAAGGGCACCTACACGCTCAGCCTCGGCAATCTCTGCCGCTGGCTCGCGGGGCAGGCCGAGGCGCTCGGCGTCGAGATCTTCCCGGGCTTCGCCGCCGCCGAAGTGCTGTTCAACGACGACGGCTCGGTGAAGGGCGTCGCCACCGGCGACATGGGTGTGGCGCGCGACGGCACCCACAAGCCCGATTACCAGCCCGGCATGGAGCTGCACGGGAAGTACACCTTCTTCGCCGAGGGCGCGCGCGGCCATCTCACCAAGGAATTGAAGCGGATCTTCGAGCTCGAGGCGGAAAGCCAGCCGCAGGTCTACGGCCTCGGCCTCAAGGAGCTTTGGGACATCGATCCCGAAAAGCACGAGCCGGGCCGCGTCATCCATACCCAGGGCTGGCCGCTCGACGACGCCTGGGGCGGCGGCTTCCTCTATCACCAGGCCAACGGGCAGGTGGCCTTGGGCTTCGTCGTCGCGCTCGATTACAAGAATCCCTGGCTCTCGCCCTTCGAGGAATTCCAGCGCTGGAAGCAGCACCCCGCGATCCGGCCGTTCCTGGAGGGCGGCAAGCGAATCTCCTACGGCGCGCGGGCGATCAACGAGGGCGGCTGGCAATCGGTGCCGAAGCTCGCCTTCCCCGGCGGGGCGCTGATCGGCTGCGCGGCGGGCTTCGTCAACGTGCCCCGGATCAAGGGCAGCCATACCGCGATGAAATCGGGCATGCTCGCCGCCGAGGCCGCCTTCGCCGCGATCGCCGCCGACCGGAGCGGCGACGCGCTGGCGGATTACGAGCCCGCGCTCCGCGACTCCTGGATCGCGAAGGAATTGAAGACGGTTCGCAACGTCGAGCCGCTCGTCGCCAAATATGGCGGCGCGATCGGGACGATGCTGGCCGGCGCCGACATGTGGATGCGCACGCTTCGCATCGGCCTGCCCTTCACGATGAAGCACCATGCCGACAATGAGGGGCTGTACCGCAGGGACATCGTCCCGCCGATCGCCTATCCCAAGCCCGACGGCGTGATCAGCTTCGACCGGCTCTCTTCGGTCTTCCTGTCCAACACCAATCACGAGGAGGATCAGCCGGTCCACCTGACGCTGAAGGACGCGTCGGTGCCGGTCGCGGTCAATTTGCAATTCTTCGCCGGGCCGGAGCAGCGTTATTGCCCCGCGGGCGTCTACGAATTCGTCGAGGAAGGCGGCGCCACCCGCCTGCAGATCAACGCGCAGAAGTGCGTCCACTGCAAGACCTGCGACATCAAGGACCCGACCCAGAACATCAACTGGGTGGTCCCCGAAGGCGGAGGAGGCCCCAATTATCCCAACATGTAAGCTTGCCGCGCGGGCCCTGCTTGCCGCCGCCGCGCTCGGCGCCGCGACGGGCGCGACCGCGCGCGCCGACGAACGAAATCCGCTGAACGCCTATATCCAGGCCCGCGCCGCCGCTTCGGACGGCGAGCTCGACCGGGCCGCGCGCGGCTTCGGCTCGGCGCTCGCCGCCGCGCCGGACAACGAGCTGATCGCCAGCCAGGCGCTCGGCCATGCGATCACCGCCGGCGACTGGCGGCTCGCGCTCAGCGCCGCGCGGACGCTCGAACGGCGCCATGCGCCGCTGCTCGACGGCCGCTTCCTGCTCCTCGCCGATACCTTCAAGCGCCGCGACTGGACCGCCGCCGCGGTCCAGATCGACGCGATCGAGCACGATCAGGTCTTCGCCTTCGCGGCGCCGGTGCTGCGCGCCTGGCTCGCGCAAGGCTCGGGCCGCGGCGACCCGCTGGCCGCGCTGGCCTCCGCGGGCGGGCAGGGGCTCGGCGCCGCTTATGCCGCCGAGCATCGGCCGCTGCTGCTCGCCGCCCTGGGCCGCCCGGAGGCGATCGACGAATTGATCCGCGCCGCGCGCTCCGCGGGCCCGCGCAACGCGCGCCTGCGCATCGCCGGCGCCGCCTTGCTGCAGCGACGCGATCGGGCCGGGGCGCTGCGCTTGCTCGATGCCCCCGGCGCCCCGCTGGCCGCGGCCCGGCGCGCGGTGGCGGCGGGGAGGCCGCTGCCCGGCGCGATCGACGGGCCGGACGATGCGCTCGCCGAACTGCTCGTCCGCCTCGCCCTCGATCTCCACACGCAGGAGCTGACCGCGCTTGCCGCCGGCTTCGCCCGGATCGCGACCTGGCTTGCCCCCGATAATAGCGAGACCTGGCTGGTCGCCGCCGAATTGCTCGGCCAGCAGGATCGCGAGCGGATCGCGGTGCCGCTGCTCGTCAATATCCGCGCCGACGATCCCTTCGCCGCGACGATGCGCGACCAGCGCATCCGCCTGCTCGTCGACGGGGGCGACAAGGAGGCGGCGCTCGCCGCCGCGCTCGCCGTGACTCGGGGCGCCGGCGCCGCGGCGCCCGACTGGGTGCAGCTCGGCGAGGTCTATCTGGCGCTCGACCGGCAGCGCGAGGCGGCCGACGCCTTCGGCCGCGCGCTGGCGCTGCGCACCGATGGCGACGAGACGCAGGCCGAATGGGTGCTCTGGCTGATGCGCGGCGGCGCGCTCGACAAGGCGGGCGATTGGCCGCAGGCGCGCGAGGCGCTGCGCACCGCCTACCGGCTCGCGCCCGAACAGCCCTTCGTGCTCAACTATCTCGGCTATGCGCAGATCATCCGCGCCGAAAATGTCGAGGAATCGATGCGGCTGCTCCGCGACGCGCACCAGCGCGCGCCGGACAGCGGGGCGATCACCGATTCGCTCGGCTGGGCGCTCTATCTGCAGGGCGATGTCGCCGCTGCGATTCCGCTGCTCGAGCAGGCCGCCGAGGGCGAGGCCGCCGATGTCGAGATCAACGAGCATCTGGGCGACGCCTATCTCGCCGCCGGGCGCCGGGTCGAGGCGCGCTTCGCCTGGGCCGCGGCGCTCGCCTATGCCGAGGGCGAGGCCGCGGCGCGGATCCGGACGAAGATCGACACCGGAGCCGTGCCCCGCATCGCCGCGCGGTGATCCACGAAACAGCCTACGCCAAGCTGAACCTCGCGCTGCACGTCCGCGAGCGGCTGGGCGACGGCTATCACCGGATCGAGACGGTCTTCGCCTTTTGCGAGGACGGCGACGTGCTGATCGGCCGGGAGAGCGACCGGCTGACGCTCGATCTCACCGGGCCGTTCGCGCGCGAGCTGGCCGCCGAGCCGGACAATCTGGTGCTGCGCGCCGCGGCCATGGTCGGCGCGCGCGTCGCCTTCTCGCTCGACAAGAAGCTGCCGCTTGCCGCGGGGCTCGGCGGCGGTTCGGCCGATGCGGCGGCGGCGCTCCGGCTGATCGCCCGGATGCGGGGGCTCGTTTACGAGGACGTGTTCGGCTTCGCCGCCCCGCTCGGCGCCGACGTCCCGGCCTGCTTCTTCAGCCAGGCCGCGCGCGGCGCCGGACGCGGCGACGCGCTCACGCCGCTCGACGAGGATCTCGCCGGCACGCCGGTGCTGCTCGTCAATCCGCGCCGGCCGCTCTCGACCGCCGCCGTGTTCGGCGGCTGGGATGGAACGGACCGGGGTCCGCTCGGCGACTGGCGGGACGGCCGCAACGATCTCGAAGCCTCCGCCGTCGCGCTCGCGCCCGAAATAAGCGAGGTGCTGGGCGCGCTCTCCGGCGCCGCCTTTGCGCGCATGTCGGGCTCCGGCGCGACCTGCTTCGGCCTGTTCGAAACCGAGGCCGGGCGCGACCGCGCGGCCGCTGAAATCGGCGCCGCGCAGCCGGGCTGGTGGCTGTCCCAAACCAGGCTTCGCTGACCCACTCATCCCGAAACGGCACAGGCTTTCCGGCCCGTTAACCATCGTAAGCCGCAATAATCCGTTCTGGCACGCCCCTTGCGTCTTGTGCGCATGACGGGTCGAGGCGCGGTTGTGATCGCGCCGACATCCGCCCGCGGCCTCCCGCCTCCACCGGACGGGACGCCGCGGAACAATTCGGCCGGGCTGCCGCGTAACGGGCAGCCCGGCTTTTTTTGCGCGACAAAGCCGGAGCGCGGCGGCATGCCGCGGCCATGTTCCGGCTCATTCGAGAAGGCGCCATCGCCCGGCTGATCCTCGATCGTCCCGAGGCGCGCAACGCGATCACGCTGACCGGCTGGGCCGAGCTGCTTCGGTTGCTCGGCGACCTGGGCGATGCCCGGCTGCTGATCGTGAGGGGCGAGGGCGGTTTTTGCGCCGGCGCCGACCTCGCCGATTTCGCGGCGATGCGCGCGGACGAGAGCCTGATCGCGCAGTTCCGCGAAACCATGCGCGCGGCGCTCGACACGCTCCGGACCCTGCCCATCCCGACGATCGCGGTGATCGAGGGCGCCTGCTACGGCGCCGGCGTGGCGCTCGCCATGGCCTGCGATCTGCGCCTCGCCGCCGGCAACGCGGGGTTCGCGATCACCCCGGCGAAGATCGGCATCTCCTATCCGCAGGAGGACGTGCACCGGCTGGTCGAGCTGGTCGGCCCGGGCCAGGCCGCGCGGCTGCTCTTCACCGCGCTCGCCATCGATGGGGCCGAGGCGGCGCGGATCGGTCTCGTCGAGTTGTGCGATGCCGGGGAAGGGCCGATCGTCGAGGCGATTCTCGCCAATGACGCCGACAGCCTCGCCGCCCTCAAGCGCGGCATCGCGCTCGCCGCCAAGGGCCGGCGGAGCGATTCCGGACAGGTCGAATTGTTCGACGCCCTGATCGCCGGACCGGCCCTGGCGGAGCGGCTCGAAGCAAGGCGGCGGAAATGATAGGAAGGGCCATGCGCCTCGCCCCCGCCGCCCTCCTGCTCCTCGCCGCCTGCTCGGGCGAGCCCGGGGACCAGACCACCAACAGCGCCGCGGCGCCCGCCAAAGGCCAGCCCGACCGGCGCATCGAATGCCGCGGGACCGAGGCCGAGCCTTTTGCGCGGACCTGCTCCATGGAGACGTTCGACAGTAACGACGGCCGGCTGGTCACCGTGCGCAAGCCCGACGGCGGCTTCCGGCGCTTGCGGGTCAGCAATGACGGGCGCGGCATCGTCGCCGCCGACGGCGCCGAGCAGGTCACCATGGCGAACCTTCGCGACGGCCGGATCCTCGTCTCAATCGGCGACGATCATTTCCGCCTGCCCGGGACGGTGCTGCGGCCGTGACCGGCCGGGTTATATTGACCGCGGAGGAGATGCGCGCCGCCGAGGCCGCCTGCATCGCCGCCGGCACTTCGGTCGAGACCCTGATGGAGCGCGCCGGCATCGCCGCGGCGGAGGCGATCTGGCGCTTCGCCGGGCCGCTTCCCGCGCTCGTGCTTTGCGGCCCCGGCAACAATGGCGGCGACGGCTATGTGATCGCGCGTGAGCTTGCCGCGCGCGGCGTTCCGGTCCGCGTCGCGGCCCTGGCCGATCCGAAAGGCGACGCCGCCCGCGCCGCGCGCGAGGGCTGGGGCGGCGCGGTCGAAACGCTCGCTGAAGCCGAACCGGCGCAGCTGCTGATCGACGCCTTGTTCGGCACCGGTCTCGCCCGCCCGCTCGACGACACGGTCTCCGGCCGCCTGCTCGATCTCGCCGGGGCCGCGCGCGTCCGCGTCGCCGTCGATCTGCCCAGCGGCGCCGCGACCGACGACGGCGCGATCCTCTCGCCCGTCCCCGAACATGATCTTACCGTCACCTTCCAGACGCTGAAGCCATCGCACCTGCTCCAGCCCGCCGCACGGCTGATGGGGCGGATCGTCGTCGCCGGGATCGGCATCGCTGCGGAAAGCCGGCTGCACGAAATCGCCCGGCCGCGCCTCGCCGCGCCCGGGGCGGCGAGCCATAAATATTCGCGCGGCCTGGTCGCCGTGGTCGCGGGCGAGTTGCCGGGCGCCGGCGTGCTGGCGGCGGCGGGGGCGCTCCGGGGCGGCGCGGGGGCGGTCCGGCTCCATGCGAAGGCCTTTGTCCCCGGGGCACCGGCCGCCGTGATCCAGAATCCCGGCGATCCGCTCGCCCGGCTCGACGACAAGAGGATCGGCGCGGTCCTGATCGGGCCCGGGCTGGTGGCGGGGCGGGACCTGCTCGACGCGGTGCTCGGCTCGGGCCGGCCGCTCGTGCTCGATGCCGGCGCGCTTGGCCTGCTGGCCGGGAAGGTGCCGCGTTTCGCGGATGCGATCCTGACGCCCCATGAAGGCGAGTTCCGCCGCCTGTTCGGCAAAGGGGAGGGCAGCAAGGTCGAACGCGCCCGCTCGGCCGCCGCGCGAACCGGCGCGGTGCTCGTCTACAAGGGCGCGGATACGGTGGTCGCGGCGCCCGACGGCCGCGCCGCGATCCACGCCGCCCCTTCGCACTGGCTCGCCACCGGCGGCACCGGCGACGTGCTCGCCGGGGTGATCGCCGCCTTGCGCGCCTCGGGCATGGCGGCGTTCGAGGCGGCCTCGGCGGCCGTATGGCTGCACGGCCGCGCGGGCGCACTGGCGGGCCCGGCCCTGATCGCAGACGATCTGCCGGATCACCTGCCCGCCGCCATCGCCGAATGTCTTTGATCGGGAGCGAGAAGGTCGTCCGCCTGGCCGCCCGCGGCGACGGCG
>DATINU010000322.1:0-2219 GCA_035473955.1 Allosphingosinicella sp. | reverse complement strand
ATGCGCATCGCGAGCTGGATGTGAAGGATTTCCTCGGCCGCGATGTGATCGACGCGCTCGGCCCGAGCTATTGCCGCGAGCTGGACGTGCAGCGCGCCGAGCGCCGCGGCGAGCCGGTGGTTCTCGACCCCGAAGACCCGTTCACCCGCTGCCCGCCGATCGGCGAGCAGGTGCTGGCGCTCGCCAACCAGGACAACAACCCGCAATTCGACACGTTGCTGGTGCTGCTGCACCCTTATCTGGCGGGCCCTTATGTCGAGGGCGATTATGTGATCGAGGTGCGGCTCGACGAGAGCGCGCTGCTCCATGTCCCAGAGCGCTTCCGCACGGCCTTCTTTCCGTGGGGCGAGAGGATTAATCCGATCCCCGAGGAATGAGCTTGTTCCCCGGGAAGGCCGGGGAGCAATTTGGGATGATTGGGCTCTAGCCGCAATGGCTGGGGCGGGGCACTGGCTCGTTGCCGTTGCGCTGGCGCCAGACGCCGTCGGGCAGCCGGTAATATTGGCCCGGGCCGACGCGGCTGGCGAAGAGCTGGCAGGCGGTGGCGGCCGCGACCTCCTCGATCGTCGCGCCGCGCTGCCCGGCCAGCCGGGTGTAGGCGGCGCGGCGCTCGATATTGATCCCTTCGACCTGCGAGCGGACCGCGGCGGGGGCGGAGCCGACCGCGCCCATATAGCCGTCGGCCTGCTCGCCGGCCTGGCCGGAGGCGCGCAATTGCCCGGCGGCGTCGGCGCCCTGCATGGCGTAAGCCGACGTGCTCGCGACCAGCGCGATGCCGACGACGGCGGCGATCAGCAATTTCGTGCGGCGGGTCATCTTAAAATACTCCCGGGTTGTTCTGGATCAGCTCCTGCGCGTCGCGCTGGAGCCGGACCACCACCTCCTGGCGGATGGTGATGTTCAGATTGATCTCGATCGGCCGGTCGGGCGCGGCGACGTTGACGCAAGCGGAGAGCCCGGCGGCAGCGCCGAGCGCGAGGCCAAGTCTCCATTTCCGTCCCATTCGCAACCGGCTCGCATTGCGGCCCTCTTTCGTCAAGTTCATGCGGCTCATGGCACAGGCTCGCTTTCCTGGGGCTGAATGGGGTTGTCAGGCGGCGTTCGGGATTCGAGCAGCCCCGGCAGGGAGGCGCGGATGAGGTCGCTCGGATCGGAGAAGGAGCGCCCGGTCGCGACCAGCGAGCGGAACGGGCCTGCGATGCGGATGTTGAAATGGAAGGGGATGCGGGAGAGCTGGTTCAGCACGCGGCCGACCACCATGCCGGAGATGCCGCCCTGCGGCTGGCGTGTCCCCTGCGGATTGCGGGCGATGCCGTCCATGTCGATCCGGGTCAGGAACTCGCCGTCGAGCGACCCGTCGAGCGTGATCCGCATCCGGCTGTAGCGCATCGATTTCAGCGCATCGAAGGTCAGCCGGCCATAGGCGCCGAGATTCTCGTCCGAGACCTCGCCGATATAGGAGAGCGTGCCGCCGTCCTGCCGGGCGACGAGCGTGCCGTTGACGACGCGGCCGCCGCCTTGCGTGAACTGCATCGGGATGGTGCCGTCGAACGTGCCGGTCGCGGCGATATTGGAAAATTCCATCTGCTGGATGAAGCGCGCGGCATCGAGCCCGTCGATCCGGAAGGTCAGATATTTGACCGTTTCCTGGCTGAAATCGAGCACGGTCGGCTCAAGCGTGAGGGTGCCGCCGGCGAGCGGCCAGCGCGCGGTTTCGACGGCGACATGGTAGTTCGGGCGGAGCTGGTAGCGGACCATGCCGTCGAACACGTCGATGCCGGTATGGACGACGCGGATCTGCGCCTCCTGCCCCGGCGCGCTGGTGAGGCCGAGCAGATCGGTGAACTCGATCCGGGTCGAGAGGCCTTCGACCGGGCCGAAGGGGGCGGCGAGATCGAGGTCGGCGGTGGCGAAGGTGCCGGTGCTGCGCGTTCCGGACGCGCTCCATTCGATCCGGCCCTGGCCGGCGAGCGCGCCATCGACCAGCGCGACCACGCCGACGGTGAGCGGCGTCAGCATTTCGGGCTGCAGCCCGCCTTGGGCGAAGCGGAGCTCCGGCACGTCCAGCACGGCATCGCCGGCGCCGCTGGCGAGGTCGTGCCGGATCGTGACGAGCGCGACCCGGGCGCCGCTCGCCGGATGGATGAGCGTGCCGGTGGCGCGGATGCGATTGCCGGCGAGGGCGAGCCGGAAATCCTCGCCGGCGAGCGGGGCGAAGC
>DATINU010000321.1:0-5116 GCA_035473955.1 Allosphingosinicella sp. | reverse complement strand
GCCAAGGATGTCAGCGCGGTAAGCGTCCTCCTGCGCTTCGAACTCTTCCCAACAGGGCATCGAGACGACGTCGGCGCCCACCCCCTGCGCTTCGAGCGCGTCGGCGACGGCGAGCGCCAGTTCGACCTCCGAACCGCTCGCAAAGAGCGCGATTTTGCGGGGTTTTGCGGCGGCCCTGAGGCGGTATGCGCCGCGTTTGCAGCGGTTTTGCGGCCCGTCTGCGGGGTTTTGCGGGAGATTCTGGCGGGTCAGCGCGAGCACCGAGGGACCGTCGATCCGGCGCAGGGCCAATTCCCAACATTCGGCGGTCTCGACCGCATCGGCGGGACGGTAGACGTTGAGGTTCGGCATCGCCCTGAGGCTCATCAGATGTTCGATGGGCTGGTGGGTCGGTCCGTCCTCGCCGAGGCCGATCGAATCGTGGGTCATCACGTAGATGACACGGACCTGCTGCAGCGCGGAGAGGCGGATGGCGGGGCGGGCATAATCGGCGAAGACCAGGAAGGTGCCGCCATAAGGGATCACGCCGCCGTGCAGCGCCATCCCGTTCATCGCCGCGGCCATGCCGAATTCGCGAATGCCGTAATAAATATAGCGGCCGGAATAATCGTTCTTCGTGAGCGGGTTCTGGTCTTTGGTCTTGGTGTTGTTCGAACCCGTCAGGTCGGCCGAGCCGCCGATCGTCTCGGGCAGCTGGGCGTTGATCGGCGCCAGCACCATCTCCGAAGCCTTGCGGGTCGCGACCTTCTGCGGCGCGTCCAGCAGGCCCTGGATGTACTCGGCCAACGAGAAGTCTTCCGGCAGGCCGCCCGCCATCCGGCGGCTGAACTCCGCGCCCTGCCCGTTCGCGGCGAGACGGTCTTTCCAGTCCGCGTGGGCGCCCTGGCTTCGCCGCCCGGCCTCGCGCCAGGACGAAAGAATCTCCTCGGGGATCTCGAACGGCGGGTGGCCCCAGCCGAGCGCCGCCCGGGCGGCGGCGACCTCGTCGGCGCCGAGCGCGGCGCCGTGCGTGGCGGCGGTGCCCTGCTTGTTGGGCGCGCCCTTGCCGATGATCGTCTTGCAGGCGATCAGCGAGGGGCGCGGATCGGCGATGGCGGCGTCGATGGCGCGGCGGACATCGGCCATGTCGTGACCGTCGCAGCGGATCGTGTGCCAGCCATAGGCCGCATAGCGCGCCTCGATATCCTCCGAGGTGGAGAGCGCGGTGGCGCCGTCAATGGTGATGTCGTTGTCGTCCCAGAAGACGATCAGCCGGCCGAGGCCGAGATGGCCGGCGAGGCCCGCCGCCTCATGGTTGATCCCCTCCATCAGGCAGCCGTCGCCCGCGATCGCCCAGGTGCGGTGATCGACCAGATCGTCGCCGAAATCGGCGTTCAGATGCCGCTCGGCGATCGCCATGCCGACCGCCATGGCGACGCCCTGCCCCAGCGGCCCGGTGGTCGCCTCGACGCCGTCGAGGAGGAAATTCTCGGGATGGCCGGCGCAGGGGGACCCGAGCTGGCGGAAGCCCTTGATGTCCTCGATCGTCGGGTGCGCATAGCCGGTCAGGTGGAGCAGGGAATAGATCAGCATCGAGCCGTGGCCGGCGGAGAGCACGAAGCGATCGCGGTCCGGCCATTTCGGAGCGGCGGGATCGTGCTTCAGATAATCGGTCCACAGGACAGTCGCGACGTCGGCCATGCCCATCGGCATGCCGGGATGGCCCGAGTTCGCAGCCTCGACCGCGTCCATGGACAAGGCGCGGATGGCGTTGGCGAGCAGCTGCGGGTCGACGGCCATTCATGGCTCCTGGCGGCGGTCCGGGGACGGCGGCGGGACCCGCCGCTGCGGTCCCTTTATCGGGCATGGCGCGCCCGTCAACCGTAGCCGCTTGCCGCGCGGCGCGGCGCGGCTTATGCCTTGGCCATGGCCGACCAACGCGCTCTCGACGCGATCGCCCGGATCGAACGGGCCCTCGGGCGAATCGAGGCCGCGTCCTCACAGGCGCGCAGCGGCAGTTCCGAATCGTCGGCGGAGCTCGCCCGCGTCCGCGACGCGCACCAGCGCCTGCGCTCCCGCGTCGAAGGGGCGATCGGACAGCTCGACGGGCTGCTCGAAACCGAGGGACAGGGCTGATGGCCAATATCGACATCGAAGTCGCTGGCCGCCGCTACAATGTCGCCTGCCGCGACGGCGAAGAGGAGCATCTGCACTCGGTCGCTGCCGAAGTGGACCGCCGCGCGCAGGATGCCGCCTCCGCGCTGGGCAGCCTGACCGAAACCAGGCAGTTGCTCTTCGCGGCCCTGCTGATCGCCGACGACATCAAGGAGATTCGCGCCGGCGCCGGGATTCCCGAGCCGGTGGCGCCGCCGCCCGACCCCGCGGTCGCCAATGCGCTGGAGCGGCTCGCCTCCCGGATGGAAGCTTTGGCCGACTCCCTTGAGCGGAGCGGCGCGAGCGCCTAGATAACAGGTGACGGGTACTGCCCTGTACGAGCCTCAGCGAACATCCCTGAGCCATAAGCATCCTAGGGGATTGTCCCTGCCCGGGCCCTGGTCCGACGCATATGATCCCCACCTGACGTTGAGGCGTCAGAGGATATTCCAGGCAAACGGCTATGGCGGTCCCGTCACCCTCCCCCGCTAAGAGCGCGCTCCGCGCCGAGGCGCTGAAGCTCCGGCGCGCGCTCGCGTCCAGCCTGACTCCGGCTTTGCGGGCGGAATTGGAGAAGGCGTTGGCGGGGATCGTCCTGCCGCGCCTCGCCGGGGCGCGCGTCATCGGCGCCTATCACCCGCTGACGGACGAGATCAGCCCGCTGCCGATCGTGGCGGGGCTGGCGCCGGGACAGCGGCACGGCATTCCCTGGTTCGCCGACCGCGATGCCCGCTTCTTGTGGCGCGAAGGCCCCGCCAACGAGCCCGGCCCCTGGGGCGTGCTGCAACCGCCCGCAGAAGCGGGGGCGCTGGCGCCCGACGTGGTGCTGGTCCCGCTCGTGCTCGCCGACCGCAGCGGCACGCGGATCGGCCACGGCAAGGGCCATTACGACCGGGCGCTGGCCCATCTGCGCGAAGGCGGCAAGCCGGTCTTCACCATCGGCCTTGGCTGGGAGAACCAGATCATCGAGGAGCCGATCCCCGCCGACCCCTGGGATATACGGCTGGACGCGATCGCGACGCCGAAGGAGTGGATCAAATGCGCGTAGAGCCGAGCTGGCGCCAGGCGGCCGGGATGGCTTTGATCCTGCTGCTGATCGCGGGCTGGGCCGTGCTGGTGGTCAGCGCCGCGCCTTTGATCGCGAACGCGCCCAGATGGGTGCACGCCATCTATTATCTGGTCGCGGGGATTGTCTGGATCCTGCCGTTGAAGCCGCTGCTCAGATGGATGGAGACGGGGCGGTGGCGGGGGCCGTCACGGGAGTGAATCCCGTGACGTCGATCAGGCTCCGCTGCGCGGACCTGTCGGCCGGGCGTTCGCGTCGGGCTTTGCCCGAACGGTGCGCTGCTTCGCTGCGCACCTCGCTCCGCCAATGGCGCGAGTGACGGGACTTGAACCCGCGACCTCCGGCGTGACAGGCCGGCGCTCTAACCAACTGAGCTACACCCGCGTTTGGGCAGGCGGGCGGACTAGGGAAGGCGCCGGGGGCTGTCAAGCGAGGGGGCTCAGCCTCCGCGCGGTTCCTCCGGGGGCTCGTGGACCAAGGTGCCTTCCTCGAACAGGAAGCCGGCGATGTCGGGCTTGCCGGCGGCCTGGAAGATGGTCCGGAAGATGATCAGGAGCGGCACGGCGAGCAGTGCGCCGGTCGTGCCCCAGACCCAGGTCCAGAAGCTCAGCGCGAGCAGGATCATCAGCGGATTGATGGTGAGGCGCTTGCCGACGATCGTCGGGGTGATGACGTTCGCCTCGATCAGGTGGATGACGATGAACGCGCCCGCGGGCAGCATCGCATAGCCGATGTCCGGAAAGATCATCAGGCCGCCCACCGCGAGCAGGACGGCCGCGCCCATCGGCCCCAGATAGGGAATGTAGTTCAGCACCGCGACGATGCCGCCCCACATCAAGGGCGATTCCATGCCGAGCAGGTAGAGGACGAAGGCGAGGACGAGGCCCATGCAGATGTTCACCAGGGTGATCGTGCCGAGATAGGTGGAGGTCGCGTCAACCACCTGCTGGATGACGCGGGCCGTGGTCATCGCGCCGTCGAAGCTCGAGCGGCCGGTGATCGTCTGCTTGCGCATCCGCGTCCAGCCGGCGAGGAAGAAGTAGATCACGAGCACCGCGAACACCATCTGGATGATCGCGAACGGCGCCGAGGTGGCGATGATCTGCAGCAGCGAATTGGGGGTTTCGACCGTCACCGTCTGGCTGGCGACGCCGGGGCCGCGGCCGAACTGGCGGACGAGATCGTCGATGAACCGTTCGAAATCGCGATAGACTTCGAAGAGCGGGCCGAGCGTCTCGCGGATCCGGGCGACGCGCGAGGGCAGCAGCCGCACCCACTCGCTGGCCGGGAAGACGATCGCCGCCACGGCGACGTTGGCGACGGCGAGGAACAGGCCGATGCACAGGAAAGCAGCAAGGCCCGAGGGCACGCGCCGCCGCTCCAGCCATTCGAGCACGGGCACCAGCGCAATGGCTATGACGAGCGCGGCGGTGACCGGCAGGAAGAATTCGGCGCCGGCGCGGAGCGCGAAGGGCAAGGCGACGAGCAGGCCCGCGCCGATCATCAGCGCGACCGCGGCGAGCAGCCGGTCGCGGCGGAAGGCGGCCTGCTCGGTCTCGAGCTCGAGGCCTTCGATCGCTTCCTTGAGCGGCTCGTCCTTGGCGGGCTTGTCTGCCATCGCGAACGACAATGCCTGAGCCGGGCCGGTCTGAGAAGATGGCTTGATGATCGGGTCGCGCTGTCCCCCGGACAGCGCTACGGATGTCCGGGAGACATCCGTACCCGATCATTGGTGCCCCTGGCCCGACTCGAACGGGCACTCCTTGCGGAACTCGATTTTGAGTCGAGCGCGTCTACCAATTCCGCCACAGGGGCACGGGCCGCTCTCTATCCGGGCGGGACCCGGCCCGCAATGCCGGTCAGGAGAAGATCTGCGAGGCGGGCGGCGCCTTCGGGTCTGGACCGAACCGGTTCGGG
>DATINU010000320.1:0-13049 GCA_035473955.1 Allosphingosinicella sp. | reverse complement strand
TTCCGGAAAACTGGATTCCCTTCATCCCGGTCCATATCGACGGCGACACGCGCGAGATCCAACTCCGCCGCGCCGCGATGACCCGGCTGATCGACGACGACCCGCTCCCGCCGGTGCCGATCGAGCCGCGCACCAACCTGTTGCGCGCGGGCCTCGATGCCGCCGGCGGCCCGTTCGGCTACGACCTCCACGAGGAGGAGGTGCCGCGGGCCGGCGTCAGGGTGACCCAGAGCTTCCAGCGCGCCCGTTGGTATGACGGCCGGGTGTTCACCTGGCTCGGCGTGCGCAAGGAAACCGGGCGCGGCGAGAGTTCGAGCGGCCTGCGCTTCGACCAGATCCCGCCAAAGCGGCGCTGAACCGCGGCGCAAAGGCCGCTTCCGCCGCGCCATTGCACGGCGGCCATGCGTGCCTAGAATGGCCATCATGCGGATCGCCTATGCGGCTGACAACGATATCCAGGCGGCGCTGGCGCGGCTCGGCCGGACCAAGGACGTGCATTTTTCGCCGTCCGGGCGCCGCCTCGCCTTGGCGGGGAGGCCTCGCTGAGCGCGGCGCTCGGTAACCACGATCGCTATACGGAATTTAATCCGAATCCGTCAGAGCAGCATCGTCGATACCGGGAGTCGTCGATGTCCGATTTGTCGTTCATGCTTTCGCGCGCCGTGGCGCGTGGACGCGCCGAAAGGGGCGTGCCGCGCAGCCGTGCTCAGATCCTTGTCTCGCTGCTGCGCAAGCGCGCCGAAGCGCATCGGCGCGGGCTTCGGGATCATGAGCAGAAGCTGCGCGACCAGATTACCTGGTCGCTCCCAATCCAGGACGGCGAGGAGCGCGTCGAGGCCGAGCAGGCGGACGCCGCCTAGGGCGCGCCGAGCGCCTCGATCGCCGCGATCGCCTGGCTCATTCGCGCCTCCAACCCGCCGCTGATCCGGGCATAGCGGACACCCGCCTCCGCTAACACCCGCTCGCACGCGGCCATGAAGCGCCGCCGGTCCGCCGGGTCGGGATAGTAACGGGTGCCGTCATCCTCCCAGGGAATGTCGATGTCGGTCAGCAGATAGAGATCGGCAAACGGACAATCGTCGAGCACGGCGTTCGGCACGTGGCCGAGGATCATGAGCGACCAGGCGGCCGTGGTCAGCGCGTCGGTATCGACGATCAGCCGCTTGTTGCAGACGGGCATGGCGGCGCGGGTCATCGCGCTTTGCGTGCGGCCGATCGTGACGAGGCCGGCGGCATCGAGATCGAAGCCGTTCAGTTCGCAATGGACGCGGCCATATTCGGGTACCCAGATCGTCTCGAAATGCTCGGCGAGCGGCGCCGAGAGCGTGCTCTTGCCCGTGCTTTCGGGGCCGTGCAGGCAGATCGTCCGCGTATAATGCGGCCGGACGGGCCCTGGCAGCGCACCCCAATGCCGCCAGGGATCGGCCCGCACTGCCGTTGCCGAAAGCTCCGGGAAGAGCCGCGGCCCGACCAGAATGAACTCGGCGCCCACTTCCGCCGCGAGCCGCTGGCCGTAATCCTGGCCGGCGAAGACGATGTCGACGGGCTCCGGATGCGCCGCTTGGACGATGCCACGCCAGATCGGCCAGAAATCGGGATCGTCCGCCGGGCCCTGCGGCACGACCGCATCGTGGCCGATCACCCGGCAGGCCGGGAACATCTCCGTCATCCAGGCGAGCCGCTTGGGGCCCGGCACCGGATCGTCCGGCAGCCAGCAGACCAGGATGGTCAATTCGTCGACCAATTGCCGCGCCGTCTCGCACAGCGCGACATGCCCCGCATGGGGCGGCATGAACTTGCCGAGGACGAAGCCGCGCTTCACGCGGCCTGCGCGCGCAAGGCGCGCCGCCAATCGACCAGCCCGGCGATCGAGAGGATCAGGAACAAGGCATAGAGGCCCGAGGTCCAGGAGAGACCACGGCTCGCATAAAGCCAGACCGCGACGATATCGACCGCGATCCAGAGCACCCAATTTTCGATCATCCGCCGGGCCATCAGGATTTGCGCGGCGATGCTGCCGCCGGCGATGCCGGCGTCGATCAGAGGCGCCGCCGCGTCGGTAAAGCGGGCCATGAAGAGCCCCCAGACGATGCTCGCCGCCAGGGTCGCCCCGGCCCAGATCAGCCGCTCCCGGTTGCTCAGCAAGGCGACCGGCACATTTCCCGCCGCCTTCTTCGCCTGCACCCAGTTCCACCAGCCGTAGAGGTTGACCACGAAGAAGAAGATCTGCAGCAGCATGTCGCTGTAGAGCTTCGCCTCGAGGAACACGAAGAAGTAGAGCGAGACCATCGCCAGGGCGAACGGGTAGTTCCAGACGTTGCGCCTCACGACGAGCGCGACGTTGATCACCCCCAGCGCAGCCGCGAACCATTCGATCCCGTTCATGGCGCCGGACTTTGGGCGGGGCGGGATGCCTTCGCAAGCCTCTTGCCGCTGGTTGCCGGGCAGCCGATAGTGCCCGCTCGAAGCCTCGGGGGAGGGAGTCGATGACAAACAGGAAGCTTTCGCGGCGCTCGTTCCTGGCCCGCGTGGCCGGCGGCGTCTTCGTCACGGGCGGGGCGATCGCGACGGTGACGCAACGCGCCCGCGCAGACCAGGTGAGCGACCACGATCCGACCGACCCGATCGGGCAGGGCCGGGGTGGCGGCAGCGGCATCACCGATTCCGACACTGGCCCGAGCGCCGATCCCGCCGGACGCGGCCGCGGCGGCTCCGGCACCCCGCAAAGCGGCGGCAATGGCGGCACCGGCATCACCGACAGCGACAGCGGCCCCAATGCCGATCCCTGGGGCCATGGCCGGGGCACGGCGCAGCAGGGGTCGAGCTACGAAGACCGCCAGGCGTCGTGCGATCGCCTGCGCCAGCTCGAGGCGCAATATCGGGCCGACATGGGCAGGAACGGCCTCGATGCGCGGTCGCTCGCCGAGATGCGCAACGTGCAGAACGCGATCATCGAGCATTGCAGCTGAGCGACCGGGCCTATTCGTGTCGTAAAGCGTCGATCGGGTTCAGGGCGGCCGCGCGCCGGGCCGGGAAGTAGCCGAAGACCACGCCGATCAGCGCCGAAACGCTGAACGAGACCAGATTGATCTGCACGTCGAACAGGAACGGCACCTGGATCACCGGCGCCAGCACCAGCACGGCAACGAAGGCGAGGATCAACCCGATCAGGCCTCCGAGGCAGGCGAGCACCACGGCTTCGACCAGGAATTGCAGCAGCACTTCGCGGCCGACCGCGCCGATGGCGAGGCGGATGCCGATCTCGCGGGTCCGTTCGGTCACCGAGACCAGCATGATGTTCATGATGCCGATGCCGCCGACGATCAGACTGACCGCCGCCACCGCGCCCATCACCGCGGTCAGGATCCGGGTCGTGCCCTGCAGCGTCTCGGAAATCTGCTTGGTGTCGAAGATATTGAAATTGTCCTGCGCACCGCGCCCGACATGGCGGCGTTCGCGCAGCAGGCTCTCGATCGAGGACTGTACCGAGCCGGTCTCGTAGCTGTCGTCGACCGCCACCATGATGAAGCGGATGTCGCGATTGCCCGAGAAGCGCCGCTGCACCGCCTTGATCGGCATGATGACGACGTCGTCCTGATCCTGGAAGCCGCCCTGCCCGCGCGAGGCGAGCGTACCGATCACCTCGCAACTGATGTCGCGGATCCGGAAGCGCTGGCCGACCGCGGGCGCACCGCGGAAAAGGTTCTGCTGGACGGTGTTGCCGATCACGCAGACGGCCTTGCCCGCCTGCTCCTCGGCCTCGGTCCAGATCCGGCCGTCGGTCAGCGCCCATTGCTGGGCAGTGAAGAACTGGCTGGTCGTGCCGGCCACCGTCGTTTGCCAATTGGCGGCGTTGTAGACGGCGAGGCCGGAGGACTGGGCTTGCGGCGCCACCGCGCGGACGCCCGCTACCTGCTCCTGGATCGCCTCGACGTCGGTCATGTCGAAATCGGGCGCCTGCGGCCCGCCGCCGCCCCGGCCGAAGCCCTGGCCCGGGCGGATCTGCAGGATGTTGGCGCCGAGGCTGGAGATCTGCTCGGCCACCGCCGCGGTGGCGCCCTTGCCGAGCGTCACCATCGTCACCACCGCGGCCACGCCGATGACGATGCCGAGCACGGTCAGGAACGAGCGCAGCTTGTGCCGCATGATTTCGCGCAAAGCGAGGATGACGGTGGTGAAGAACATCAGGCCGCCACCCCGTTCTCGACCGATTCCACCAGCCCGTCGCGGAAGTGGACGACCGTGCGGGCATAGGCCGCCATGTCGGGCTCGTGCGTCACCATCAGCACGGTGATGCCCGCATCGCGATTGAGCGTGGTCAGCAATTCCATGATCTCGACCGAGGTCTTGCTGTCCAGATTGCCGGTCGGCTCGTCGGCCAGCAGGACGTCCGGATTGGTGACGAGCGCGCGGGCGATGGCGACGCGCTGCTGCTGGCCGCCGCTAAGCTCGGCCGGGGTGTGATCCCACCACTCCTTCAGGCCGACCTTGTCGAGCGCCGCCATCGCCGCCTCGCGTCGTTGCGCCTTCGCCTCGCCGCGATAGAGCAGGGGCAATTCGACATTCTCCAGCGCGTCGGTGCGGGCGAGCAGATTGAAGCCCTGGAAGACGAAGCCGAGATAGCGCCGCCGCAGCAAAGCGCGCTGGTCGCGATCGAGGCTTTCGACCGGCACGCCCTTGAAGAGGAAGGTCCCCGTGGTCGGCACGTCGAGGCAGCCGAGAATGTTCATCGCCGTCGACTTGCCCGATCCGGATGGGCCCATGACGGCAACGAAATCGCCTTCGCCGACGGCAAGATCGACGCCCTTCAGCGCCTGGAAGGCGGTGGCGCCGCTGCCATAGGTCTTGGTGACGCGCTCGAGCGCAATGAGCGGCTCAGTCGCCATCGGGGGGTGGCCCCTCCCCGCCGCCGCGCTGCGCGCGCCTCGCTTCCCGCCTGGCACACATCTGGGCGCGCTGCTCGGGCGTCAGACTTTCGAAATAGGCCCGGCGCTGTTCGGGCGACATATCGCGCATGCGCCGACCGCCAGCGTCTCCCGTTCCCTCGCGCGGCGGCTGCGGCGGCGAGACACCGGGGCGGACCGGCGGTGCGGCGGCTGCGGGTTGCTGCGGCGACTGGGCGGGATTTGGCGGCGCCTTCGCGGGGGCGGCGGTATTGCCCTGCACCTGATTGCCCTGGCCGCCGCCTTCATCATCGTCACGGGCGCGACGCCCCTCGCCAGCCTTGCGCTCGCTCTTGTCCTGGGTCTGGCCGGCGGCGAGGCGGGCGGTGATCACCTCCTGCCCTTCGCGCAGGTCGCCGCCGGTAATCTCCGTCATCGAGCCGTTGCTCTCGCCGGTGATCACCGGCACCGGCGCCGGATTGCCGTCGGCACCGAGCACGTAGACGGTCTGGCGGCTGCCACGGCCGATCGCGACCTCGCGTCCGGCCCGGTTGCCGCCGCGGCCGCCACGGCCGCCGCGCGGCACGAGCACGCTGGTCACGCCGCCCTGCTGGCTGCGCTGGGCGGCGGCGTCGCGCTCGGGCGACCAGCGCAAAGCAGCGTTGGGCACGAGCAGCACATTGCGCCGCTCGGTGGTGACGATCTCGGCGGTCGCGGTCATGCCGGGGCGGAGCAGCAGCTCCGGATTGTCGACGGAGAGGACCGCCGTATAGGCGACGACGCTGCCGGCGGAGGCCGTGGCATTGCTGCTGCTCGAGCCGGAAGTGGTCGAGCCCGAGGCGTTGGCGCCGACATCGACCCGCAACACCTGCGCACGGAAGCGGCGCCCTGGATAGGCGTCTACCGTGAAATTCGCGCGCTGCCCCTCGTGGACTTGGGCGACATCGGCCTCGTCGACGCGGACCTCCAGCTTCATCGCCGCAAGGTCCTCGGCGATGGTGAACAGGGTCGGCGCCGACAGCGAGGCCGCGACGGTCTGGCCCGGATCGATCTGGCGCGACAGCACGACGCCGGTCACGGGCGAATAGATGGTCGCCTTGGAAAGATTGGTCTGCGCCGAGGAGAGCTGGGCGCGGGCCTGATCGACCTGCGCATTGGCCGATCGAACGCCCGCCACGGCGCGCGCATTTTCGGCCCGCGCCGCATCGAGCTCGGTCCGCGACGGCACTCGCCCGCCGGAGACCCGGAACACCTCTTCCTGCCGGGCGAGATTGGCGCGCGCCTGTGCGGCGGACGCCTGTGCGGTCGCCACCTGCGCCTGCGCGGCGGCGAGGCCTGCCTGCGCCTGGACCAGCGAATCCTGCAACCGGGCGGTGTCGAGCCGGGCCAGCGGCTGGCCCTGGACGACGCGATCATTGTTGTCGACGAAGACCTGGGTCACCAGGCCGGACTGCTCCGAACCGACCTGCACCTCGTTGGTCGGCTGGAGGTTGCCCGTGGCCGATACGGTGACGGTCAGCCGCCCGCGCTGGACCGTCTCGGTCGCATAGCCGCCCTCGGCCGTCCCGGTGAAGCAGCGCGAAAGCAGGAAGAGCAGCCCCAGCACGACGACGATGCCGACGACGTAGAGCGGCCGCTTGTACCACGGCTTTTGCGCCGGCGCGCCGAGGAAGGCGTCGAGCTCCTGCTTCTCGGGCGGGGCCGCTTCGTTGCTAACGCTGGTCTTGGTTACATCGTTCATGAACTGCGTCCGATTTCGGGGGCGGTTTCGGCATTCCAGCCGCCGCCAAGGGCACGATAAAGCTGCACCAGCGCCAGCGATTCGGCGGCACGGCTGGTCACCAGGCCGTCGCGGGCGGAGAGCAGGGAGCGCTCGGCCTCGAGCAATTGCTGGAAGTCGGTGAGGCCGGAGCGATATTGGATGCGGGCGAGGATCGCGCTGTTGTTCGACGCCTCGAGCGCAACGGCGAACTGCGTCTGCCGCTCGCGCGCGGCGCGAAGCGCGACCAGGGCATTCTCGACATCCTCGAGCGCGGTCAGGATCGACTGGCGGTAGGCGGCGAGCGCACCCTCGGTCGCCGCCTGCTGCGATCGGACCTGGGCGCGCAGCCGGCCGCCGTCGAACAGCGTCTGGCTGAGGCTGGAGAAAATGCCGCCGGTGATCGCGTTGAACAAGCCGCCGAGCGAGAAGGCCGAGGTGCCGATATTCCCGCTGAGCCTGAGCGCCGGATAGAGCTGCGCCTCGGCGACCCCGATCCGCGCGGTCTGGGCGGCGAGGTTGCGCTCGGCCGCGCGCACGTCGGGGCGCTGGCGAAGTGCGTCGGCCGGGATGCCCGCCGCGACCTGATCGGGGCCGTCCGGGATGGGCTTCGCCGCGCTCAACTCCCCGGTCAGCGTGCCCGGAGCCCGGCCGGTCAGCACGGCGAGCCGGTAAGTCGCGCTGGCGAAATTGGATTCGAGATTGGGGATGGCGGCGGCGGCCTGGGCGCGAGCGGCGCGCGCCTGCTCGCTGTCGAGCGAGGAGACGAGGCCGGCCTCGACCCGCCAGCCGGCGATCTGCAGATTGTCGTCGGCGATGGCGAGCGTATCGCGGGCCAAAGCGAGCCGCTCCTGCGCCTGCCGCGCTTGCATGTAGTTGGTCGCGACCTCGGCGGCGATGGCGACGCGCAGCGCCTCGCGATCGAAATAGACGCCTTGCGCATCCGCCCGCGAGGCTTCGATCCCGCGCCGGATGCGGCCGAACAGATCGGCCTCCCAGGCCACGTCCGCGCCGACGCTGAAGCTCGACTGATCGTTGCCCGGTCCGAAATTGCGGCCCGCGCCCGCCGAGGCATCGGCCGTCGGCAGCAGCCCGGCCCGGGCCTGCACCAGCGATTCCCGGGCCTGAACGAGCCGCGTTCCGGCCTGCGCGAGATCGAGATTGCCCGCGCTCGCCTCATCGACAAGCCGGGTCAGCAAAGGATCGTTGAACTGCTCCCACCAGCGGGAAAGATCGGCCGGCTGTCCGGCCTCGCCCGCCGGCCCGTAATAAGCCTCGGGCACGGGCAGGCTGCTCGCCGCGGGCGGCCGGTAATTCGGGCCGACCGTGCAGCCGGCCAGCGCTACGGGCACAAGGAAGGCGACTCTCATACGCATGGGCCGCCCCTCATGGTGGGTCCGTGTCGCCGAATTATGTTCGGCGCGGCGCGATCTTGTATCAAGTTGTCGCCGCGCCGTTGGTTCCGCTAGCCGCCGATGTGCGTCTGCCCCACCATGCAATAGAGCATCGGGATCGAAAGGATGAGGTTGGTCCGCGACGCCATCATCGCATAGCGGGCCGCATTGGCCTTGGCCTCGTCCGATGCCGCGACGATGCCCAGCGCCTTTTTCTGGTTGGGCCAGATCACGAACCACACGTTCGCCGCCATGATGATGCCGAGCCACATGCCGGTGCCGATCGTGCGGTAGCCGTCCTTCAACATCAGCGCGCGGCCCGAATAGCCGGGCTGCGACATTTCGGCGACGAGGAAGCCGAGCACGACGGTGGCCAGCGCCGCCCAGCGGAACCAGAAGAGCGCGGCCGGCGCGATATATTTGGTGACGCCGGGCTTCAGCTCCACGGGCACGCTCGGCATGGTGGGGATCTGGACGAAGTTGAAATAATAAAGCAGCCCGATCCAGAGCACGCCCGCGAAGACGTGGAGGTAGCGCAGGAACTGGGCCCAATAGCCCTCCTGGCCGATCGCGTCGCCATGCAGGCCGAACATCGCCGCGAGCAGCAGCAGCACGCCGATGCCGAGCGCCAGATGGAAATTGCCGAGTATCTTGGCCATGAAGCGTCCCCCTGATTGGATCGTTACGGGGTGTTTAGCGCAACTCAGAGGGTCAATCGAGCCGCCACATGATGCTTTGCTCGAACGGCGTCCACAGGCCGACGCGCACGCCCGCTGTCCTCAGCGCCCGCCCAGTCCATTCGTTGCAAGTGAGTATCGCGGAATAGCCGCCCTTTGCCTCGTAGAACATGTCCCAATCGTTATAGCCACGCCCCAGTACCGGAATCGGCCGCCCGCTCGCATCGAGCTGGAAACGGCGCTGGATGAAGCCGGCGAGGCGACGATACTGGTTCGAGGTGAGCCGGAGCGGGCGCTGCCCCGGCTCGGGCCGCGGCCGATCGACATGCTCGATATGGAGCAAGGTCGTGCCGCTCCCGATCAGCGCCCGCGCCGCCGTCCCGAAGGAGAGATCGTCCCAGGTCGGCGTGTTCAGGTAGAAGTCGCGATTGCCGTAGCCGATCGCGACATGATCGGCACTGCCCCAGCGCGGATCGCGCAAATGCCCGGGCGCCGCGTAGAGCCGCCAATCCATCTCCGGCGTCACCTTCGGCATCACGATCCAGGTGTGCACGCCATTGGTGCGGATAAAGATGGTGATCCCCCGATCGGGCTGGCGCCAGGCGACGTTGGCGGGGACCGCGCTCAGGATCACCCCGATCAGGAAATAGGCGATCGGGATCGCGACGATCCCCGCCACGATCCGGAGCAGCCAGACCAGGGGCCGCTTCCAATTTGCCGTCCGCCACGCCATGACCCTATGCTACCGGTGGGCTAACCGTGCGGCCAGCGGGCGATCTCGGTGGAACCAAAAAGGGACAAAGATGAGCGAATGGGCGATCGGCATTGTCGGCGGCTCCGGCCTCTACGAGATCGATGCGCTCGAAGACGCCCAATGGCTCGCCGTCGACACGCCCTGGGGAGCGCCATCGGACGAGTTGCTGATCGGCCGCCTTGAAGGCGTGAAGTTCGTCTTCCTGCCCCGGCACGGCCGCGGCCACCGGATTCCGCCCAGCGACCTCAATTTCCGCGCCAATATCGACGCGCTGAAGCGCGCCGGCTGCACCGATCTCATCGCCATCTCGGCGGTCGGCTCGCTCCGGGAAGAGCTGCCGCCGGGCCGGTTCGTCGTGGTCGACCAATATCTCGATCGCACCGTCGCGCGCGAAAGCAGCTTTTTCGGCCCCGGCCTCGCCGCCCATGTCTCGATGGCGGATCCGGTCTGCCCGCGCCTGTCGGCGCTGGCCACCGACGCCGCGGAAGCGGCGGGCGCGGAAGTGACGCGAGGCGGTTGTTATCTCGCCATGGAGGGCCCGCAATTCTCCACCCGCGCCGAAAGCCGCGCCTATCGCCAATGGGGCGCCGACCTGATCGGAATGACCGGGATGCCCGAGGCCAAGCTCGCCCGCGAGGCGGAGCTGCCCTATGCTTCGATCTGCATGGTCACCGATTACGATTGCTGGCGCGACGGCGAGGAAACCGACGTCGCCGAGATCCTCGCTCGCCTCCACGCCAATGCCGGCACCGCCCGGGGCCTGATCGTCGAACTCGCAAAGCGGCTGCCGAAGGCGCGTTCGCCCTCGCCGATCGACACCAATCTCGATAGCGCGATCATCACCGCGCCCGGCGCGCGCGATCCGGCGATGCTGGCAAAGCTGGACGCGATCTGCGGCCGGGCTCTAGGCGCGCGCCGATGAATCCGCTTCCGCCTTATGCTCAATTCCTCGGCATCCGCACCGAGCGCTCGGCAGAGGACGAGCTTCGCTTCGTCATGCCGTTCGGCGACGCCGTGACCGGGCGGCCGGGCTATCTGCACGGCGGCGCCATTGCCGGGCTTTTGGAATTCGCCGCCTTCGGCGCCTTGTTCGAAGCTTTGGGCTCGCGCGACGGCGTCACCGTGAAGCCGGTCAACGTCACCGTGAACTATATGCGCGGCGGCACCCAGCACGACACGTTCGCCGCAGCCACCGTCACCCGGCTCGGCAACCGCGTCGCCAATGTCGAAGCCCATGCCTGGCAACTGGACCGCGGCAAGCCGATCGCGGCGGCGCAGGTCAACGTGCTGCTGCGCCGGCGCCAACAGACTGGGTCCGATTCCGTCTAGTGACGCGCCGGTGAAAATACTGTATCAGCCGAATCCTCTAAGAGGAGGGGATAGTCATGGAAGGCAACAAAAACGGCTTTAACGCAGCCACGATCTTGATCATCATCTTGTTGCTTATTTTGATCTACTGCTGCTTCTTCCGCCATATGGGCTGAAGCGGAAGCACTATCCACCCCGCTTCATCGTCTCCCGGGAGATAACGAGCTGCTGGATTTGGCTGGTGCCTTCGTAGATGCGGAACAGGCGAACGTCCCGATAGAGGCGTTCGATGCCGTAATCCGCGATATAGCCGGCGCCGCCGAAGATCTGGACCGTGCGGTCCGCGACTCGGCCGACGCTCTCGCTCGCGAAATATTTGGCGGCGGCTGCCTCCAGCGTGATCGGCGCGCCCGCATCCTTTAGCGCGGCCGTCTCCAGCACCAATGCGCGCGCCGCCATCGTCTCTGTCTTTGAATCGGCGACCATCGCCTGGATGAGCTGGAAATCGGCGAGCGCCTTGCCGAACTGCCTGCGCTCGGCCGCATAAGCGACCGCATCGGCGATCAGCCGCTCCGCTATGCCGACGCAGACCGCGGCGATGTGCAGCCGGCCGCGATCGAGCACCCGCATCGCGATCTTGAAGCCGTCGCCCTCCTCGCCGAGCCGGTTGGCCGCGGGCACCGGCGCCTCGTCGAAATTGACGTCGCAGACATGGGCGCCCTGCTGGCCCATCTTCTTCTCGGGCTTGCCGATCGAAACGCCGGGCAGATCGGCCGGCACGAGGAAGGCCGAGACGCCGTGCGCGCCCTCGCCGCCGGTCCGCGCCATCACCGTGAACAGCGACGCCTTGTCGGCATTGGTGATGAACCGTTTGGTGCCCGAGAGCTTGTAGACCTCGCCGTCCCTGACCGCGCGGGTCTGCACCGATGCGCTGTCGGAGCCCGCCCCGGGCTCTGTCAGCGCGAAGCTGGTGACGATCTCTCCCGAAGCGATGCGCGGCAGCCACTCGGCCTTCTGCGCATCGGAGCCCGCCATGACGAGCCCCTGGCTGCCGATCCCGACATTGGTCCCGAACACCGAACGGAAGGCCGGCGTGGTCCGCCCGAATTCGAGCGCGACCCGCACTTCTTCCGACATGGTGAGGCCAAGCCCGCCATATTCCTCAGGAATGGACAGGCCGAACAGCCCCATCTCCCGCATTTCGCCGACGATCTCTTCCGGAACCTCGTCCTCGTCCGCCACCTTCTGCTCAAGCGGTCTGAGCCGCTCGGCGACGAAGCGGCGGATCGTTTCGGTCAAAGCATCGAAGATGTCGGGATCGAGGGGCATGACCTAGGGATCCTGGTAGCCGAGCGCGCGCACCGTCAGCCCGCGCGGTTCGGTGGCGAAGAACAAGCCGCCGCGCCGTTGGGAGCGGCCGGGAATATAATCGATCGTGGCGGTGCTCGTTTCGCCGCCGGGCAAAGCGCCTTCCACCGTCACCTGCGCCGCGGTTACCGGCGCACGGTTGGCGGCCTCGAACTCGACCACATAGCCTGCACTGACGGGTCGCACGCGAAGCACGGAGACGGCGATATCGGGCGTCATCGCCGCGCTGCCGTTGAAGGCGTCGCGCGCGATCACGGCCATGACGCCCAGCGTCAGGACAAGCCCGAGCGCGGCGGCGATCCATTCGAGCAGCGGCGGTTTCGCTTTCGCCTTGGCCATCCGTCAGACCACCAGCCGCGCCATCGCGGCCCCCAGCGAGGCGGGAAAGGCGATCACCGCCATCGTCGCCGCGACCTGATCGATCGCGGTCGCGTCGGTGCGCCCGAAGGTCCAGAGCGCGTAGAGGCCGACGATGAGCGCGATGCCGTAGCCGGGGATCGTATAAGCGAGCGCGGTGCGCGTCGTCCCGGCGCCGGCCGCATGCTCCTCCTGCCCGGCGAAGCCGAGCCGGTAGACGAACAGGTGCAGCAGCAGCAACGAGACGAGGATCAGCGCCAGCAACTGCCAAGTCGACATCATGTAGGCGATCAGCACCATCTCCTCGGTCGGCGCGACATTGAAGGCAAGAAAGAGAGCGCCGGCCGCCATCAGGAAGAGCTGGCCGCCATAGCCGGCGCCGCGTAGCGCCGCCTCCTCGTCCGAAGGTCCGGAACCGCCGCCGCTCAGCTGCTTGCGCGCGATCATCGCGCCGAAGCTCATCGGCACGCTCTCGATCGCGATCTTGCCGGCGATCTCGTCGGCCGGCATCGCGGGATCGACGATCGCGAGCAGCCAGAGCACGGCACC
>DATINU010000319.1:0-7800 GCA_035473955.1 Allosphingosinicella sp. | reverse complement strand
CCAGCTCCGTGTCGGCGGCGGAGAGGTCCATCATCTGCCCGCCGGCCATTCCCGCCGGGCCGGAAGCGCGGGCGAGCTCTGCGACGAGATCGGCGCGGACGAACGGATCCTCGTGCGTCGCCTCGTCGGCGAGGATTTCGAACGCCAAAGCGTGGAGCGAATCGCCCGCCAGGATCGCGGTCGATTCCTCGAAGGCGCGGTGCAGCGTCGGCTTGCCCCGGCGAAGGTCGTCATCGTCCATGCTGGGCAGATCGTCGTGGATCAGCGAATAGACATGGATGCACTCCACCGCGAGCGCGACCCGGAGCGCGCGGGCCCGATCGACCCTGAACAGATCGCACGCGGCGAGCACCAGCATCGGCCGGATTCTCTTGCCGCCGCCGATCGCGGCATAGCGCATCGCCTCGTAAAGCCGGGCGCGACCGTCCCGCGGCACGGACAGCAACGCATCGAAAGCCCGGTCGATCTCGGCGGCGACTTCGGCGAGCGCGGCGGCGAGCGTCATTCGTCGCCGAAGGGCGCGGTCCCCGACGGGGCGCCGTCCCGCCCGAACTGGATCTGCTCGATCCTGGCCTGCGCCGCGGCGAGGCGCGCCTCGCATTGCTGCTTCAGCTTGTCGCCTTCCTCGTACAGCTGGATCGCCTCGTCGAGCGGCGCCTCGCCGCTCTCCAGCTTGCGCACGATTTCCTCGAGCCGCTTCAGCGCCGCTTCGAAGGAAAGTTCGGCGACGTCTTCCTGGGGTTCTGCCATGGCGCGACCATTGGTCCCGCGCGGGTTTCCGGTCAAGCCGATGGCGGCCGCTGCGCTTGACCGTAACGGGCTCCCCAACCATGATCGAGCACCCGGGGTTTCCCGCGAGGTGCAGCCCATGTTGAAGCGCAGGCTTTCCGATCGCGGAGCGTTGGGATTGGCGGGTCTCATCTTCGCGACGCTGGCCACGCCGGCGGCGGCGCAGCAGCGGCTCCAGCCCGGCCTCTATGTCGGCGAATATCTGTGCGGGCAGGGTCTCACCGCCCTGCGCCTCGCCATCGAGGATGCGGGCGGCAATCGGCAGATCGGCGTGTTCGATTTCGGCGGCAATGGCGGCCTGCCGAGCGGGGCCTATACGGTGCGGGTCATGCGCGATCGGGGGGGCGGCTACACGCTGACACCGCTGCGCTGGATTCGCCGCCCTGCCGACTATGTCATGGTCGGGGCGAGGCTGCAGCGGCGCGGCGAGCAATTGAGCGGCGCGATCACCGATCCGCGGTGCGGAGGCGTCGAGCTGAGCGGTCCGGTTCCCCCCGCGGACTGAGCGACGGTCTCGTCAGGCGGCGTGATACCAGTAAGCGCCGTCGCGCTCCTCGCGCACGGCGCGGCCCTCGACCTCGAGATATCTGAGATGCGCCATCGCTTCGCCGGTGGCGAGGCCGAAGGAGCCGTCCTCGATCTTGCGGCCGAACAGGGTCGGGAAGCAATCGACCGCGCGGGCAGGCTCAACGAGCCGCTCGGCAAGCGCGTCGAGCCGGCCGGCATGGCCGGCGGCGAGCGCGTCGAGGCGGGCGTGGAGGCCGGTGAAGGGCTCGCCGTGCGAGGGCAGGACGAGCAGATCGGGGGACAGCGTCTTGAGCTTCGCGATCGAGGCCAGCCAGTCGCCGAGCGGATCGCCCTCGGGCTCGCTGAGGCTCAGCGAGACGTTCGAGGTGATCCGCGGCAGCACCTGATCGCCCGCGATCATGACCCCGCCGGCTTCATCGACCAGGCAGGCATGTTCGGGCGAATGGCCGCAGCCCGTGACGATCCGCCAGTCGCGCGTGCCGACCCGAAGCGTCTCGCCGTCCTGCAGGCGGACGAGGCTGACCGGCACCGGGCTCACCATCGCGGCGAAGCGGCCCCAGCCCTTCGCGGCCTCGGCGGCGATCCGCTCCTCCTCCCAGCCCGCGGCACGCCAATAAGCGAAGGCTTCGGCCGGGGGCTCGTCCCGGATATCGGTGGTCAACATCCGCGCGAACAGCCATTCGCCGCGCGTCATCCACAGGCGCACGCCGAAGCGCTCGCAAAGCCAGCCGGCGAGGCCGAGATGATCGGGATGGAAATGGGTGCAGATCACCCGCGTCACGGTCTGGCCGAGGAGCGGCCCGGCAAAGACCGCTTCCCAAGCATCGCGCGCCGCCGGCATATTCAGGCCGCTGTCGACCAGCGCCAGGCCGTGGCCATCGTCCAGGATCCACAGGTTGATGTGGTTCAGCGAGCCCGGCACCGGCGAGCGCGTCCAGCCGATGCCATCCGCCAGCGCGATGACTTCGCCCGGCTCCGGCCCGGTCCGGCCGAGCGGATAGGTCAGACCCCGGTGCGAATAAGGCGCGTCGGGGGCAAGCGACGCGTCGGGCGTTGCCGGCTCAGCTCTTGAAGAGGGTTTCGGCACTGAGCTCGGCCTCGACCGCCGTCTCGCCGGCCTCGGCCGCCAACGCCGCCTCGGCCTCGCGGGCATGCGCGTCGCGCTCGGCGCGCAGCTCCTCGATCAGCGCTTCGCGGTCCTTCGCGAACGCGGCATCCTTGACCGCCGTGTCGGTGCCCTTGGCCTTCGCCGCCTTGGCGACCGACGCATCGAGCTCGCGCTGCGAGGTCAGGCCGAGCGTCACCGGATCCTTCGGCTGGATGTTGGCGATATTCCAATGGCTGCGCTCCCGGATCGCCTGGATGGTGGTGCGCGTGGTGCCGATCAGCTTGCCGATCTGGCCGTCGGAAAGCTCGGGATGGTTGCGGATCAGCCAGGCGACGCCGTCCGGCTTGTCCTGGCGCTTGGAAACGGGCGTGTAGCGCGGCCCCTTGGTGCGCACCGCCTGATCCGGCTCCTTTTGCATCTGCAATTTGTAGGCCGGATCGTTCTGCCCCTTCTCGATCTCCTCGAGCGTCAGCTCGCCCGAACGCAGCGGATCACGGCCCGTGAGCTTGGTGGCGGCGGTATCGTCGGCGATCGCCTGCACCTCCAGGATATGCAGCCCGCAAAATTCGGCGATCTGCTGAAAGGTCAGCGCGGTGTTGTCGACGAGCCAGGAGGCGGTCGCATGCGGCATGAGCGGCTGGGCCACTGTCGAATCTCCGTAAAAACAATGAGGGCCGCCCCATCAAGGAGCGGCCGACGTTGCCGGGGACTTAGGCCGGGGGGGCTGCCAGCGCAAGTCCAAGCTGCACCGCGGGTCCGGTTTTCGCGCGCAGCCGGTTGCTCCCGCGCCATTCGCGACCTATTCGGACGCGCAAGGAGTGTTTTTGCGCATGTTTTTGATTGCCTTGGCCCTCGCAGCGGCCGAGCCCCCGTCGCCGCCGCCCCGCCCCATGCGGGTCGAGGTGACGCGCGACACGATCAGCGACGACGTCAACGCCACCGCCACCCTGCAGGACGGCAACGCAAAGCTGACCCTGACCTGCGATCCGGACGATTATCGGGGCGTCCGCGTCATCTTCACCTCCCAGCACTGGCTGGCCGGGAACAGCTTCTTCACCGGCGAGCGCCCCTTGCTCTACCGCTTCGACGAGGAGCATCCGGTGCGCCGCATCTGGATCATGCGCGATCGCGGCGCGCGGCTTTCCGGGCGCGATCGGGTGACCAGGTTCCTGCGCGGCCTGATCGATGCCGAGCGGCTCCTTTTCCGGACCCGCGATATCGAGGATCACCCGGTCGATGTCACGTTCCGCATCGTCGGCGCCCGGCCGGCCGTGGAACAATTGCTGGGCGCCTGCGGCGAGCAGCGCATGCGCCGCCGCCTCTTCGGCGGCTGACCGCTCTCCCCTCGCCGGTTTGACAGCACCCGCCCACAAGCGGCAAGGACCGGCGATGAGCAAGCAAGCCGAGGGGGCCGTTACCCGGGTCGAGGACATCCCGCGGGTGATCGAGAGCCTCTGCGCGATGTACGACGAATCGGTCGCCAATCTGCGCAACGCGCTGGCGCGCTATCTGAAGAGCGGCGAGCGGCCCGATGCCAAGGCGCGGAGCGATGGGATGTTCGCCTATCCGGAGCTGCGCATCGAATATCGCTACGATCCCAAGGAAGTGATCCCCGCCCGCTCCTTCGGCCGGCTGAACCACCCGGGGAGCTACGCGACCAGCATCGCCCGCCCCTACCTGTTCCGCAAATATCTGACCGAGCAGCTGACCTACCTGATCGAGGATTATGACGTCGAGGTCACGGTCGGCCGCTCGGCGAGCGAAATCCCCTATCCCTATGTGCTGGACGGCACCGACGACCTGCGGCTCGACGGCGCGCAGGCGCTGGATCTCGCGCTCTGGTTCCCGACCACCGAGCTCGCCAATATCGGCGACGAGCTGGCCGACGGCGAATGGCAGCAGCCGCCCGGCGTTTCCCGCCCCCTGTCCCTGTTCGACGGGCCGCGCATCGATTTCAGCCTGGCGCGGCTGCGTCACTATACCGGCACTCCGTCCGAGCACACCCAGCGCTACCTGCTCTTCACCAATTACGTCCGCTACGTCGACGAATTCGTCCGCTGGGCGGTGGACGAGCTCAACAAACCGGACAGTCCTTATCGCGGCCTTTCCGCCGCTGGCGGCGTCTATGTCACCAAGGACACGCCGAACGCCTTCGAGCAGGTCATGGAGGGCGGTTGGCGCCGGCACCAGATGCCCGCCTATCACCTCGTCGCGACGCGCGGCGAAGGGATCAGCCTCGTCAATATCGGCGTCGGCCCGTCCAACGCGAAGACGATCTGCGATCACCTCGCGGTGATGCGGCCCGAGGTCTGGCTGATGATCGGCCATTGCGGCGGGCTTCGTCCCAGCCAGACGATCGGCGACTACGTCCTCGCCCACGCTTATCTGCGCGACGACCATGTCATGGACGACGTGCTGCCCACGGAAGTCCCGATCCCGGCCATCGCCGAGATCCAGCAGGCCCTGTTCGACGCCGCGATCGAGGTGACCGGCGAGGCGCCGCAGGAGTTGAAACGGCGCCTACGGACCGGCACGGTCGTCACCACCGACGATCGCAACTGGGAACTGCGCTTCACCCTCTCGGCGCTGCGCTTCAACCAGTCGCGCGCCGTCGCCGTCGACATGGAATCGGCGACCGTGGCCGCCCAGGGTTATCGCTTCCGCGTGCCTTACGGCACTTTGCTCTGCGTGTCCGACAAGCCGCTCCACGGCGAGATCAAATTGCCCGGCCAGGCCAACGCCTTTTACGAGCGGGCGATCAGCCAGCATCTGCGAATCGGGATCGAAACGCTCAGGATTCTCAAGCGGGAAGGCACGGCGCTCCACTCGCGCAAGCTGCGTGCCTTCGACGAGCCGCCATTCCGTTGATTTCGGAGGCCGGACCGCCCCCGTAATAACCGCAGACAACCGCCATTTTCTCGGTCCCCGGTGCACCGCTGCAACGCTGTCCCCAGATTTTTTTCCGGGACGATGAAGAGTCTTTGAACCGTAAAAAACGGGGCGCTATAGGCGGACTATCGGTAGGCACGTCTGCCTCGGGGGAATCAGCACATGAAGAAAATCGCACTGCTTTGCGCAACCACCGCTTTTGCCATGCCGAGCATGGCCTTTGCGCAGTCGACCGGCACGATCACGACCGAAGAGGAAACCAACGTCGTCGTCACCGGCACCCGCACGCGGGACGTCAACGGCATCAGCGTGCCCGATTCGGCCAAGGCGCAAGGCGTGATCGGCCAGGAATTCATCGCCCGGCAGACGCCCGGCCAGTCGATCCTGCAGACCGTGAACCTGGTCCCCGGCGTCAACTTCACCAACTCGGACCCCTACGGCTCCTCGGGCGGCAACCTTCGCATCCGCGGCTTCGACGGCAACCGTATTTCGCTCACCTTCGACGGCATTCCGCTGAACGATTCGGGCAATTACGCCATCTTCTCGAACCAGCAGATGGATCCGGAGCTGATCGAGCAGGTCAACGTCAATCTCGGCCAGACCGACGTCGACAGCCCGACCGCCTCGGCAGCCGGCGGCACCGTCAACTATCGGACGATCCTGCCGACCCGCGGCATCTCGATCCGCGCGGCCGGCTCGCTCGGCGAGGACGATTATCGCCGCGGCCACATCCAATTGCATAGCGGCGAATGGTGGGAGAACGGGCCACGCGCCTTCATCGCCTATTCGAACGCCCGCAACGATCTCTTCCGGGGGCCCGGCGAGATCTACAAGCAGCAGATCAACGCGCGCATCTATTATCCGATGGGCGGCAATGGCGACTTCATCTCGATCGCCGGCCACTACAATCGCAACCGCAACAATTTTTACCGCAATCCGGCCTTCAACGATCTGAGGACCACCGTCTTCCCGACGATGACCGGGCTGGTGGGCGCGGCCCGCGTCCCGGCGGCATCGACCACCACCCCCACGCTGATCGGCGCCGACTATAGCGATGCCGAGTGGGCTTCGATCTTCACCTTCAACAATTTCGAGACCTGCACGCGGGCGACGACCCCGAGCAACGCGGGCGTGGCCGAGAATGACAATGCCGGCATACTTCCCAACGGGGGCGCTCAGGCGACCGGCGGCGCGAACAACATCCTCAACACCAACAGCTGCGGCAATTTCGCCGGCATCCGGATCAACCCGTCCAACACCGGCAATATCCGCATCAACGGCCGCTTCACGCTCGCCGACAATCTGTTACTGACCGTCGATCCGAGCTACCAATATGTGCTCGCCAACGGCGGCGGCTCCACGGCCATCGCGGAGAACGATTTCCGCGTCCGGGGCGCAACGCCGATCAATCCCGGCACCGGGCAGTTGGGGCGCGACTATAATGGCGACGGCGACATTCTCGATACCGTTCGTTTCTACACGCCGAACAACACCAACACCAACCGCCTCGGCCTCACCGCCTCGCTGATCTGGGACATCAACGACAACCATCGCCTGCGGGTGGCCTATACGTTCGACCGGGCGCATCACCGCCAGACCGGCGAATGGGGCTTCCTGGGTGCGGACGGCAATCCCGAGAGCCCGTTCAGCGGCCGCAACGCGACCCCCTTGCTCGACGCGAACGGCTTCCAGTTCCAGCAGCGCGACCGCACCTCGATCGCGATGCTGAACCAGCTCGCCCTGCAATATATCGGCCGCTTCTTCGAAGACCGCCTGCGGGTCGAGGTCGGCGTGCGCGCACCGTTCTTCAAGCGCGAGCTCGAGACCTTCTGCCCGGTCCAGGCCATTGACGGCTTCGCTTATTGCACCAGCCAGCCGATCGTCGCCCAGGGTGCCAGGCCCGTGATCCCTGGCGGTACGGCGAACCAGTCCATTCCGGCCTACGTCAACGTCGGCGAGTGCACGTCGACCGCCGCCCCCTGTAATTACCCCGCCGCCTTCCGCCCGCTCTATGCGCCGTTCGCGTCCGAGTATAATTTCAGCCCGATTCTGCCCAATATCGGCATCCGGTATGAGATCTGGAACGGCCTCAGCATCTTCGCGAGCTATGCCCGGGGCTTCTCGGCGCCGCGCACCGACAATCTCTATCGCGCGCCGGTCGTGACGGTCGATCCCGAGACGACCAACGCCTTCGATCTCGGCGTCCGCTTCCGCCGCAGCAATGTGCAGGCGCAGGCCACGGCCTGGATCATCAACTACTCGAACCGGATCGTGACCTCGTTCAACACCGATCTCGGCATCTCGATCGACCGCAACGTCGGCAAGGTGGACAGCTGGGGCGTCGATGCCAGCGTCGGCTGGGACGTGATTCCGGAGCTCAGCCTGTTCGGCCTCGTGTCCTACATCAACGCGGAGCTTCAGGATAACGTCCAGCTCGGCACTCTGCCGGCCGGCGTCACCTCGTGCGGCAGCGATCCGATCCCGAT
>DATINU010000318.1:0-1941 GCA_035473955.1 Allosphingosinicella sp. | reverse complement strand
TTGTAACTGGGATTGGCGACCGTCCCGCCGGCAAAGCCCGAGACCGCCTCGACCACGCCCGGCACCGCCTCGATGTCGCGCTCGGCAGACCAGAAGCAACCGCCCGCGAAGAGCGCGGTCTGGGCGTTGGCGGGGCGGCGGGGGCGCTGCGCCTCCGCGGCGTCGATGCCGCCGCTCGATTGCCCGCAGGCGGCAAGGAGCAGGACGGCGAGGAGGAGTCGTTTGGCCATGGCGGGCGCCTTAGCGGATCGCGCGATGAAGGGCGCCTGAATGCTTGAAAGCCCGCAGCCGATACCGCAGAGCAATCGCCATGCCCGAAACGCTCAGCATCCGCCGGCCCGACGATTGGCACGTCCACCTGCGCGACGGCGAGATGCTCGAAAAGGTCGCGCCCCATACGGCGCGGCAATTCGCCCGCGCCATCGTGATGCCGAACCTGGTGCCGCCGGTGACCACGGCCGCCGCCGCCCAGGCCTATCGCGAACGCATTCGCGCCGCCCTGCCAGCGGGCAGCGATTTCCAGCCGCTGATGACCTGCTACCTGACCGACCATGCCGATCCCGACGAGTTGCGGCGCGGCCACGAAGCGGGCGCCTGGCTCGCCGCCAAGCTCTATCCGGCCCACGCCACCACCAACAGCGCCCATGGCGTGACCGACATCGCCACGCTGCGCCCGGCCTTCGAGGCGATGCAGCGGCTCGGCATGCCTTTGCTCGTCCATGGCGAGGTGACCGATCCCGAGGTCGACGTCTTCGATCGCGAGGCCGTATTCATCGAGCGCGTCCTCGCCGGGTTGCTGCGCGATTTCCCGGCGCTCAAGATCGTCTTCGAACATATCACCACCGCCGAGGCGGTCTCCTTCGTCGAAGCGGCGGGCCCGACCCTCGCCGCGACGGTGACGCCGCAGCATCTGATCCTGAACCGCAATGCCCTGTTCGAGGGCGGCCTGCGCCCCCACGCTTATTGCCTGCCCGTCGTGAAACGCGAACGCCACCGCCTCGCCGTCCGCCGCGCCGCCATTTCGGGTTCGCCGAAATTCTTCCTGGGGACGGACAGCGCGCCGCATGCGGTGGGCAAGAAGGAAGCCGCCTGCGGCTGCGCCGGCATCTTCAACGCGCCCTTCGCGCTCGAGGCCTACGCGCAAGTGTTCGAGGAGGAAGACGCGCTGGACCGGCTCGAAGGCTTCGCCTCCGAACACGGCCCGCGCTTCTACGGCCTGTCGCTCAATGAGGGACGAGTGACGCTGGAACGTTCGCCCGTCGCCGTGCCCACGACGATCGATGGCGTCGTGCCGTTCCTGGCGGGAGAGACCTTGCGCTGGCGGCTCTTCCCATAGCCGTCATGCTGAACTTGATTCAGCATCCATGACCACCGCCGCGTCCACGAGCCCTCCGCCACGCCACAATTGTGGCGCGACGTCGATCAGGCTGGGCTTCGCCCCCCTGTCGGCCGGACGGGGCTGCTCCGCGCCGCAAGCCCGAGGGCGTGCGCACGGGGCGCCTCCGTCAGAACGGCACCCAGCGGTTGCGCTCGCTGAACCGCATATAGCCGGCATTGATGCCGAGCCGCATGCCGACGCCGAGCCTGATCGGAATCAGCACCACGTCACCGCGACGCATATATTGGGCACTGAAGCCACCGACGAAATAGGCATGGCCTTCGCCCGCCGGATAGCGGCGGAACAGTTGCTGGCTGTCGTGCAGATTGTAGACCAGGACGAACACCTTGTTGGCGTCGGCGCCAACATCGAAGCCAAGCGACGGGCCGGTCCAGTAGACGGTGCGCTCGCCCTCGATCTGGTGGCGCATCACGCCGGAGCCGTAGCGCACGCCGAAGACGAAGGCGCCGCCTGCTTCCTGGCCGGCTATGTAGGCGACCGGCTCGCCCTGATCGCGCAGAATATTCTCGAGCAAGCCGGCAAGGCCTTGGGCGCCACGGCCG
>DATINU010000317.1:0-4319 GCA_035473955.1 Allosphingosinicella sp. | reverse complement strand
GGTCATGCCGCTCGACGCCTGGCTGCCCGATGAGACCCTTCAGGCCATCGCGCTGGAGAACAATCTCAGCGAAACCGCCTTCACGATCCTCGATGCGACCGGCGAGGCCGATTACGAATTACGCTGGTTCACCCCCGGGCTGGAGATCGCGCTCTGCGGCCATGCCACACTCGCCAGCGGCCACGTCCTGATCGGCGACCGGTCCCGGATCCGCTTCCGCACCCGTAAGGCCGGGATCCTTGAAGTCGCGCGCGATGGCGACGCCTATGCCATGTCGCTGCCCGCCTACCCGCCGGCGCCGCAGCCCCTGCCGCATCTCGTCGCGGGCCTTGGCTGCGCGGCGGTCGAGACGCTCTGGCACAAGGGCCGCTACGCGCTCATCGTGCTGAAGGACGAGGCGCAGGTTCGGGCGCTCAAGCCCGATTTCCGGGTGCTTCTCGACGACGGCGATACGATGACGATCGCCACTGCCCCCGGCGAAACGGCCGATGTCGTGAGCCGCGTCTTCGTCCCCGGCGCGGGCGTCGACGAAGACCCCGTGACCGGCTCTGCCCACTCGGTATTGGTGCCCTATTGGGCGGCGCGGCTCGGGCGGAGCGACGCCATGACCTTCTTCCAGGCCAGCGCGCGCGGCGGCCACCTCACCGGCCGGCTCGAGGACGATCGCGTCATCCTCGGCGGCCGCTGCGTCACCGTTATCGAAGGCACGATGCGGCTTTCCTGACCTCCGCCGCGCCGCGCCTCGTCTTCAGCGCGTCCGCCGCGGAGCCGCGGTGCCGGCTGGCAGCAGGCGCACGCTCTGGAACTTGTTCCCCGCGGGCGCGCCCTCCGGGTAGATGTCGAAGGTCAGCACCGTTCCGGGCGTCGTTTGAAACGTGAAGCTGCCGCTCCCGGTCCCGTCCGCGCCGGTCTGCACGGTGCCGATCTGGCGCTGGCACTTCCAATAGACGTTGTAACCGGTATTGGGCGTGCCGCCGAGCACCGAGACGGTCACCTCGGTGGCGCCGCTCGCATTCTGCAAGGCGACGATATTGCCCCCGATCCGCGACGGATCCGCGCCGCTGACATTGCTGTTGCCGCAATCCGAAAAGTCCTGGCGGATGATCGGCCCGAAGCCGATGTAATTGAGCGGGACGGGCGTGCTCTGGAACTTGTTTCCGGCCGGGGCGCCATCCGGATACATGTCGAAGGTCAGGATCTGGTTGGGCGGCGCCTGGAATTCGAAATGCCCATAGCCGAAACCGTCATTGTCGGTCCGGATCGAACCGAGCTGGCTCTGGCATTTCCAATAAAGATCATAGGTCGTGTTGGGCGTGCCGCGAGTGATTTCGACGGTGGCGGTGGTTGCCCCTGCCGGTGTTTGGGTGATGGAGATATTGCCGCCGTCCCGCGTGGGATCGCTGTTGTTGACGTTGCTGTTTCCGCAATCGGAAAAGTCCTGGCGGATCAAATCGCCCGAGCCCTGCAGATTGTCGGACTGCGCCAGCGCGGGCGTAGCCGATGCAAGGCTGACGACGCCCGCGGCCGCGCAGAACATCGCCGACCGGCCTTTGCCGTCGAGAAAATCATGGATTCGTTGAATCATCGCCTGGCTCCCCCTGTTATTGTCAACTTGCCCGCAAACAGGTCAGGACGACATGCCAGCGACTCGGCTTCACCTACGCGCTACTGTGAGCCTAGGTGTTATTTGTTACCGTCACAAGCTGCGGCGAACCCCGGGTTCGGCCCATCGCTTGGGGAGAATCGTTCGCCGCAAATTCGGGGCGAGGGGATTCCCTTCCCTGCTTTTTCGGTAGAGAATCGAGACGGTTGCGGGAGGGGCCGCTCAATGTTGCGTATTTTGATCGTCGAGGACGAGCCGTTATTCGCTCAGACGCTCAAATATCTGGTCGAACTGAACCCGCTGTACCGCGTCACCGATGTCGCCGAGGACCCCGCCTCCGCGCTTGCCGCGATCGAGCAGCGCCGGCCCGATCTCGCCCTCGTCGACCTCCAGCTCGCGCACGGCTCGACCGGCTTTTCGGTCGCGGTGAAGCTGCACGAGCTCGGCATTCCCTGCCTGTTCACCAGCGGCAAGGCGCCCGAATTTCCGATGCCCGATCTCGCGCTCGGCTGCCTCGTCAAGCCGTTCAGCGAGGAGGATCTGAGCCGCGCGCTCAAAACGGCCGAGGACATATTGAAGGGCCGCGAAGGCTTCTGGCGCCGCCCGAGCCGGCCCGAAAATCTCCGCCTCTATGCCGAGGAGCAGGCCAAAGCCGAGACCACGGCCCTGCTGCCTACCCCGGATCATTCCACCGCCCGGCGGACCCTCAAGGACCGCGCCGGCCGAGTCTGGCGCAAGCTCAGCGCCTAGCGCGCTCCGCCGCGATCCATTCGTCGATCTGCTGCTCGAGCACGTCGAGCGGCACCGAGCCGTTGCGCAGCACCGCGTCGTGGAAACGGCGGACGTCGAAGCGGGCGCCCAGCGCCCGTTCGGCCCGGGCGCGCAGCTCGAGGATCTTCAGCCGCCCGATCATGTAGCCGAGCGCCTGGCCCGGCCAGGAAATGTAGCGGTTGACCTCCGCTTCGATATTGGCGTCGGTCAGGGCGGTGTTCTCGCGCATGAAGGCGATCGCGCGGGCCTTGTCCCAGCCGAAGGCGTGGATGCCGGTGTCGACCACCAGCCGGCTCGCCCGCCACATCTGATAGCTCAATTCGCCCATCCGCCGTTCGGGCGTGTTGTAGAGGTTCATGTCGCGGCCCAGGCTCTCGGCATAAAGGCCCCAGCCCTCGGTGAAGGCGGTGAAGAAGGCGAAGTTCCGCCGGAAGGGCGCGATGTCCACCTCCTGCTGCAGCGCGATCTGGAGGTGGTGGCCCGGCACCGATTCGTGCAGCGAAAGCGCGGGCACCTCCCAATAAGGCCGCTGGTTCAGCCGCGAGGTGTTGACATAATAGGTGCCTGCGATGCCGCTCTCGGGCGAACCCTGATTGTAATAGGCGGTGGTCGTGCCCTCGGCGGTCTCGGCGGGGATTTCGCGGATCGTGTAGGTGAGCCGCGGCAGCGTGCCGAACAGGCGCGGCAGATGGCCGTTGATCTCGGTCGTCACCCGCGCGGCCTCGCGCATCAGCTCCTCGCCGGTGGTGGGATAGTAGCGCGGATTGGTGCGCAGCTCCTGGATGAAGGCCTCGCGGCTCCGGTAGCCGGCATCGCGCGCGACCCTGTCCATCTCGGTGCGGATCCGGCGGACCTCGCGCAGGCCGATATCATGGATCTGGCGCGGACTGAGGTCGGTCGTCGTCTGCTGGCGGACCTGGAACGCGTAATAGCGCTCCCCGCCCGGCTGGTCCCGGACGCTGTCCGAACGCGCGCAACGCGGGCGATATTCGGTTCGGTAGAAATCGAGATGCTTCTGATAGGCGGGATTGAGCACGTCGGTGATCAGCCGCCGGGCCCGGGCCTGCAGCGCTGCCCAGTCGCGCTCCGAAATCGTCGAAGGCCGCTCGCCCGCAAAGGGCTCGTAGAAGCGCGATTGCGCCGGATCGGCCGCGATCACGCCGGCGATGCTCCGCTCATGCCCCTCCAGCACCGAGCAGGGCAGCACATAGCCGCCGCGCACCGCATTGGCGGTGATCGCGAGCGCCTGATCGTTCATCCGCGGATAGAGAGCGAGCCTGGTGAGATAGGATTCGTAATCGGCGCGGCTGCGGAACGGGAGGCCGCGGGCCATGCCGGCGAAGGACTGGTGCCAGCCGGCATAGGTGGTGAACAGCATGTCGCGCTGGCCGAAGCCGTTCTCCTCGATCCCCTCGCTGAGCAGGCGGCGCAGGATCGCATGGTTGACGCGGTCGGCGGGCTGCAGCTGGGCCGGATCGATCCGCCCGATCCGGTCGAGGAAGGCCTGCGCTTCTCGCGCGCGGCGGTCGCGCGCCTCGGGCGAGATGTCGCGGATCCGGTCGTCATAATCGCGTACGCCCAAGGCGGTCGCATCGACCGGATTCTCGCGCAGCAGCCAGGCATAATGCTCCCTCAGGATCGCCTGGAAATCGTCGCTGGGCGCCGCGGCGGCGGGTGTGGCGACCGCGAGCGCGGCGGCGGCCAACAGGGTAAGGCGCATCGGCATTTCTCCCCTCGTTGGCGCGCACCCTATCGTCCGCGCCCGCCGACGCAAATGGCGCTTCATCGAAAAAGCGCTGGCACTGACCCGACCCGCCGCTAGCCTTCGCGCAACCCTTGGGAGAGGAAGGCAAAAAAATGACCGTTGCCGAGGCGGCCGCAGAGCCGGGCTTCGTTCCCGAAGCGGATCGTAGCGACCGCGCCTTCCTGGGGCACCCGAAGGGCC
>DATINU010000316.1:0-1659 GCA_035473955.1 Allosphingosinicella sp. | reverse complement strand
GCATCTACGCGATCGATCCGGCCGGGCTCGGCCCCTTGCGCGCCTGGCTGGACAAATTCTGGGACCGGGCCCTCGCCGCTTATGCCGAGGCCGCCGAACGGGAGGACAAGCAATGAACGCCGAAGCGCAGAAGATCAGCCCCGCCCCGATCCGCAAGACGTTGCGGGTCAGGGCCAGCCAGCAGAACGCGTTCGATACCTTCGTGCTCGGCATGGGCGGCTGGTGGCTGAAATCCCACTCGCTGGTCGAATCGGGCCAGAAAGACGTGGTGATCGAGCCGCATGCGGGCGGCCGCTGGTACGAGATCGGCAATGACGGCGGCGAGAAGCAATGGGGCCGGGTGCTTGAATGGGAGGCGCCGGACCGCGTCCTGCTCGCCTGGCAATTGAACGCCGAATGGAGCTACGATCCAGACTTCGAAACCACCGTCGAAGTCCGCTTCACGGAGGATGGCGAGCACACGATCGTCGAGTTCGAGCATCGCGATCTGGAGCGCTTCGGCGAGAAAGCCGAAGCGGTGCGCGGCGACTACGAGACCGGGATGGAAGGCGGCTGGGGGCAGCTGCTGGCGGGGTATCAGGCACTGGTGGAGGGCGCATAGGTTCTCGTCATTGCGAGGAGCGAAGCGACGCGGCAATCCAGCCTGCGCCGTCCTGGATTGCTTCGCTCCGCTCGCAATGACGAACGGTGGGCTTAATCCGCCGGCCAAGTCTCCAGCACTTCCACGAAGCGGCTGAGCCAGGCGTTGGTCTGGTGGCCGTCGACGACTCTGTGATCGATGGTGAGCGAGACATAGGCCATGGGGCGGATCTGGATCGCGTCGACGCCGCCGACCTCGCGCACGACGACGCGTTTCTCCAGCTTGCCGACGCCGAGGATCGCCGATTGCGGCTGGTTGATGATGATCGGCGCGGCGAAGAGCGAGCCCGAGACGCCGTGATTGGAGATGGTGAAGGTGCCCCCTTTAATGTCGGCCGAGGTCAGCTTTTCCTTGCGCGCTTTCTCGACCAGTTCTTCGAGCTGGGCGGCGATGCCCTTCAGCGACAATTGCTGTACCTTGCGGACGACCGGGACGATGAGGCCTTTTTCGCCGAGCGCGGTGCCGACGCCGATATTGACGTCGTCGTAAAGCTCGAGCCTGTCCGCATGCCAGCGGCTGTTGATCGCGGGCGCGACCTTCATCGCCTCGGCCGCGGCGGCGACCAGATAGGCGGTGTAGGTGAGCTTCACGCCCTTCTTCGCGAACGCCGCCTTGTGCGCCTCGCGATGCGCCATGATCGCGGAGAAATCCGCTTCGAACACCGCGGTGACGTGGGGCGCCTCGGTGACCGAGCGCTGCATATTCTCGGCGATGGCGAGTCGCATGCGATCGTGGGGGAGGGAATGGGAGCGAATGTCGGAGGCGGCGGCGGGGATGATGCCTTCGACGGGCTTGTCGGCGCGGCGCCCCTGCTCGACGGCGCGATCGACATCGGCGCGGGTGATGCGGCCGCCGCGGCCCGTGCCGTGGATGTGGTCGGGGTCGAGATCGTGTTGAAGGACGGCGCGTTTTACGGAAGGCGAGAGTCTGGTTTCCTTCCCTTGACCGTTCCCCGGCGCAGGCCGGGGTCCAGGCGGCGGCATTGCCGCCGTTTTCAACGGCGCCTGGGCCCCGGCCTT
>DATINU010000315.1:0-2055 GCA_035473955.1 Allosphingosinicella sp. | reverse complement strand
CGGTGACCAGCCGTTCGATCTCCTGATTGCTGAGCTCCATCGCCGCTTCTTAGGCAGGGTTGCCCCGCTCCGCCAGATGCCGTTCCCAGGCCAAAGCGTGGGCGACGATCGTATCGAGATCGTCGAGGGCCGGCCGCCAAGGCAGCTCGGCGAGAATGCGGGCATTGTCCGCGACCAGGGCATCCGGATCGCCGGATCGCCGTCCGGAAAGCCGGCGTTCGAGCTTCCGGTTGGTCACCCGGTCAACCGCGTCGAGCACTTCGAGCACCGAATAACCGCGCCCATAGCCGCAATTCATGGTGAGGCTGCGGCCGGGCTCGGCGAGCAGCCGCGCCAGCGCATGGACATGGGCGGCGGCGAGATCGCTGACGTGGATATAGTCGCGCACGCCGGTGCCGTCGGGCGTGCCGAAATCGGTGCCGAAGACGTCGACCCCGGCACGCTTGCCGATCGCCGCCTCGACCGCGACCTTGATCAAATGGGTGGCGCCCGCCGTCGATTGGCCCGAGCGCCCCTTCGGGTCCGCGCCGGCGACGTTGAAATAGCGCAGCGCACAATAATTCAACGGATAGGCGGCGGCGGCATCCTTCAGCATCCGCTCGGTCATCAGCTTCGACCAGCCATAGGGATTGATCGGCTCGGTCGGCGCCTCCTCGCGCACCGGGATTTCGGCCGGCATGCCGTAGGTCGCCGCGGTCGAGGAGAAGATGAAATGCTTCACGCCACCCTGAATCGCGCTTTCGATCAGCGCGCGGCTCTTCACCGTGTTGTTGAGATAATATTTGAGCGGCTGCTCGACCGATTCGGGCACCACGATCGAGCCCGCGAAATGCATGATCGCGCCGATCTTCTGCTCGGCGATCAGCCGCGCCACCAGCGCCCCGTCGGCGATGTCGCCGCGCGCGAAGACCGCGCCCTCCGGCACCGCCCAGTCGAAGCCGGTCGACAAATCGTCGATCACCGTCACCGGCCAGCCGCCGTCGAGCAAGGCGAGCACGGCATGGCTGCCGATATAGCCCGCCCCGCCCGTCACCAGCACCGGCACCCGATCGCCCGCACCACTCATTCTCGCCCCCGCCTTTTTCCGTTGCAGCAAAATGCCGCTAAACTCGTTACAGGTCTTATATGAGTCTCATTCGCCCGCCACGAGGTGAACCATGAAACGACACGCATCAAGCTTCGCCGCGCTCACCGGGGCGCTTTTGCTGGCCGGCTGCGCCACCGAAATGGGCGGCGGCTCCGTGGAACCGCCCTCGGTTACCCGCTTCCATCTCGGGCAGCCGATCGCCCGCGGGGCGATCACGATCGAGCCCGGCGATCCGGCCGACGCGAACACGCTCGAATTCGCCCAGCTCGCCGCGCCGGTCGAACGCGAGCTGGCGCGCCTCGGCTGGACCGTCGAGGCGCGCACCGGCCGTTCCGAGCAGGTCGCGGTGATCCGCGTCGAACAAAGTGCGCGCGAGGCCGCTCGCCGCTCGGGCCTCTCCATCGGCGTCGGCGTCGGCGGCGCCAGCTATGGCCGGCATAGCGGCGTGGGGGCCGGAGTCGGCGGCTCCATCCCGGTCGGCGGCGGCACCCGGCAGCTCGTCGGTACCGGCCTCAGCGTGCGCATCCAGCGCCGCTCGGACGCGACCGTGGCCTGGGAAGGACGGGCGCAGCTGGAGGCACGCGGCGGGACCCCGCTGGCGAGTAAGGCGGCGGCCGTGGACCGGCTCGCCACCTTGCTGTTTCAGGCCTTTCCCGGAGAGTCGGGGCGCACTATCAGGGTGCGCTAACGCTGACATCTTCCTAGGATAATAATGACTCTTTCCGTTTCGAGCGCCTTCGATGGCGGCAATATCAAGCTCGTCGCCATGGACGGCGACCGCGTGGACCTTGAGATCGTCAAGGATCACATGTCCGATTTCTACCAATGGTTCTATTTCCGCCTGACCGGCGGCCGGGATCGCGCGCTCGAGCTGCGCATTACCAATTGCGCCGGCGCCGCCTATCCGGACGGCTGGGACGGCTATCAGGCCTGCCTTTCCGAGGACCGCGAGAGGTGGGAGCGGACTG
>DATINU010000314.1:0-33921 GCA_035473955.1 Allosphingosinicella sp. | reverse complement strand
GTCTCGCCGGCGAGGTCGCACGTGTCATGGTGCGTCATCACCATGATCGGCCCCTGGTGGGTGCGGAACTGCTTTACCCAATCGATCTGCCGTTCGAGCCCCGGGGCGCCGATCGCGCCGGCCATGTAGAATTCGCGGCCGTTATAGGCGTCGGAATAATAGCCGGAATCGAGGCCGAGGACGAGCCACGGGCCGTAGGTCAAAGCGAAATAGCTCATCCCGTTCTGCGCGGCGAACAGGCCGCTGCGTTGCAGGGCCACGTCGAAATAGCCCGACGCGGCGCCGTACATTTCGTGGTTGGAGTTCAAGGTGAAATTGCGCCCCTGCCCCTGGTCCGGCCAGAGCGCGTAGAAATTGTCCGCTTCCTCGCCATGCACGGGGCGCCAGTCGGTGCCCGCATAATAGACGTCGCCGAGATGGATCAGATAGTCGATCGGCGGCGACCTGGCGGGATCGGCGATCTGCTCGATCACGCGCTGGGCCGGGCAGGGCGCGCCGCCTTCGTCGGGGAAATAGCCCGTGCCCCAATCGCCGACGATGCCGAGCACCGGATCCTTCGCCGTGTCGCCGTCCTTGCGGCAGAGGGGGATCGGCACGACCCGGTTGTCCGGGAACGGGTGGATGGCGCATGGATCGAGCACGTTCAGCACATAGTTGAGCGCGGCCAGCATCCAATCGTGATCGAGCTGCTGATATTTCTTGTAGCCGTAGATCGTGCCGTCCGGGCCGGGCTCGCCATAATGGTGGAACGCGGCCTCCAGCTCCTCATATTCCCCACGGGTGAGGTTGGTCGGCGGGGCCCGGCTCAGCAGCAGCTCGTAGGCGATCAGCAGCAACGGATGGAGCGCGAGGTAGAGCTCCACCGCCAACGGCGGATGATGGAGCCAGTAGAGAACGAAGCCGAACTCGATGTCGCCGCCGGGCGGCGCGACCGGAGGCCTTTGGCGATGCTTCAGATAGGCGATGAGCGCCAGCGTCTGGTTCTCGCTTTCGACGAGGAAGGCAAGCAGCTCGTCCAGGTCGCCGAGCAGATCGTCGGGCCGCGCCGCGGCCCGCGCCGTCAGCCGAGCCAGTTCCTCCACCGCGCGAATATCGGCCATCTCGCCCTCCCGCCCAAAGATGACGGCAGCGTAACATCTTTAGCGGTTCAAGTAGAATCGAATAAACGACCGCCCTCCGACTGTCGGCCGACTTCGGGCGGAGCTTCTCACCTTCGCAGCTTGCCATCCCGCAAGAAAAGCGGCGCCGGCCTGCTCAATCCCCGGTCTCGTCCGGCTGCTGCAGCTCCGTCTCCAGGCTGCGGGCGATCTGGCCGCGGTGCGCGGTGGCATAGAGATTGTCCTGCGCGGCATAGAGCCCGCGCAGAAAGCCCAGATCCCAGCGGGTCATGGAGAGCGGCACCTCGCTCCCGGGCGGCGCGTCGAGCGCGGTAAGGATGGTCGGCGGGCCGGCGGCGTCGAGCCGGCCGGGATCGGTCCGCGCCAGCGCGCGCATCAGCGCATAATCGGCGAGCTGGGTGGGCGAGAGGCCGACCAAAGCCTCGCTTTCCACCACCACCGCGGCGGCGATGAAGGCGCGGCGGCCCGAGGCGGCGAGGCGCGAGGCCGAACCGCTCGTCTGGTTGACGGCGAACCCGCCCTGCATGGGCAGCGCGCGGCCGTCTGCATTGCGCCTTTCCTCGGCATGCCAGGCCGAGGCGGCGCCCGGCTGCGCGGCGATGCGCGCCGCCCGATTCTCCCGCTCCTCGCCGAAATATTGGGGAGAGCGCCGCGCGATCGCGCGGATCAGCGCCTGCTTGTCGCGGGTCACCATCAGCAGCACATTGGGCGTGCAGCGCGCGCCGCCGACCTCCAGCCCGGCCGCGGTCGCGACCACGCGCATCCGCGCCTCGACCGCCGCGCGCATCGGCGCGGAAAGGCCGAACGCGGCCGGGCAGATCGCCTCCTCGAAGCGGCTGAGCTGGCCGTTCATCGGCCCCGCGGTCAGCGCCCCGACGAAATCGCGCACCGCCTGCTCGCGGTCGCGCTCGCCGGTGACGATCACGTTGGATTCCGGATTGGCCTGCGCGCCGTCCTGCGCGAGCGCCGCCGGGGCGGCGACGAGGACGGCCAGCAAGGCGGCCGCGCGAAGCAAAGCAGACATCAATCCCTCCCACAGGCGCGCCCCGAATGTTCGGGCGCTGCGCGGCTTTTATCGATGATTTTCAGACGGGTGAATGATCGCCCTTGCTTTTCACGGGGGGCAGGGTGGCGGGCCGGGGTGCGCCACGATACCATTGTATCGTGACGTCGATCGGGTTCGCTCCGCGACCCGTCGGCCGGCCGTTCGCGTGGCCGTGGGCCACCGGCGCGCTGCTTCGCTGCGCGCCTCGCTCCGGCGCGAATGTTCCCAATGTTCGCACTGACCATGGGCTATTCCGACACCACGTCCGTGATGGCGTCGAGCAAAGCCGGAAAGGCCTCCCGCGCTTCGGCCTGGGGATCGGCGGCGCCGTCCTTGCGCAGCTCCCACGGGGCGGCGAAGCGGCGGGGATCGAGCCGGGCCAGCAGCCACATCAGCAGCCGGTCGCTCGGCACGCGCTTCTCCGCGACCAGCTCGCCGCTTTGCCAGACCTGCTCGATGCGGCCGCTGATCGCGCGATCGAAGGCGATGGCGGAGAGCCGCCCCACGGCGAGCTGGTCCGCCGTATCCCAGGCCTTGGCGAAGGCCGGCGAGCGGGCGCGCAGCTTATAGGCCGAGCGCGCCGTCAGCCGCGCGGCGGCGGCGGCAATATGGACCGACCCGGTTTCGGCGAGGGTGACGAGGAACAGCCGCTGCCGGTCCGCGCTCCAGCCGGCGAGGCGCTTGCGGCTGTCCTCCAGTTCAACGCCGTCGAACGGGGTGGCGGGGATGGGCGGTTCGGTAGAGGTGTCGGTGGGCCGCTCGCCTTCAGCCGGCGGCTCCGGCGCGGCTGGGGGCAGAAGGTCAGTGGGCCAGACCTCGCCCCGCTCGGTCGTCGGCACCAGCGAAAGGCTCGGCCCGCCCTCCTCGTCCGCCGCCTTGGCGACCGCCTCAAACCGGTCGGTCGCCGCGCACCAATCGTTGAACTCCTCGACCGTCCATTCTTTTTCCGGGTGACGCTTCATGATCCTTGCTCCTTCGAGTCGAAAAGGAGCGAAGCATTTATCCCATTCGTGGGGGTGTAGGAAAATCTCCCTCTGCGGTGCGACGAGTTGAGTGGGCCGGGGTGCGTGAAAGCGATGTTCAGGCGCGTTGTTCGAGCGGGCCTAGCGCCAGCCGGCCACGATGGCGCCGACGACGGCATGGCCGAGCAGCTGGTGGGCGGAATCGACCCAGAAGATCCAGACCGGCGCGGTGCCGTAGAACCAATTGTACCAGAGCACCGGCAGCGCCGACGCAAGGGCGACCACGAGGGCCCATTTGACGCCGTCGGCGACGCCGGTGACATCGGCCCAGCTGAACAGGATGGCGAGCCCGACCGCGGTGGCGAGCGGCAGGATCATGCCGGCGGCCATGCGGCCCCTGCTCAGGCGCGCCTGATCGGTGTGCTTGGCGGCGTCCCAGGCCTTGAGGTCGACCAGCCGCATGTGGATGACGAAGCCGATCGCGAAAAACGCGGCGGCCGCGACCAGCACGGCGGCCCAGTTGATGCCGGCGATATGCATGGGACTTCTCCTCGAATCATGCAGACAGGAAGCTGACCGCCTCGATCTTGTTGCCGTCGGGATCGCGGACGAAGGCGCCGTAATAGTTCGCGTCATATTCGGGGCGCAGGCCCGGCGGGCCGGCGTCGGTGCCGCCATTGGCGAGGGCGGTCTTGTAGAAGTCGTCCACCATGGCGCGAGTCTCGGCCTGGAAAGCGACGTGAACGCCGTTGCCGACGCTCGCCGGCTTGCCGTCGGTCGGCTTTTCGAGGCTGAAGAACATGATCGAGGTGCCGTAATCGATCGAGCCGTCGCGCTCATGCAGTTTGCGGATGCCCAATGTGGCGAGGACGGGATCGTAAAAGGCGGCGGCGCGGGCGGCATCGTTGGTGCCTAGGGAGACGTGGCTGAGCATTGGGTGGGAACGTGTCCGGGAGGCGAGGGTTGCGCGGGTGGGCGAGACTCAGGCGAGCCTAGCAACCAAGCATTGCGTCTTGGGTCGCGAGATGGCTCACCGATTCGGATCGCGGTCTGGCAATTCCCGGTCGAACCAATAGTTCGGGTCACCGAGAACGCGACGGAGGTGGCCCGGATCGCTGAGCGCCTCGACGTGGGGCAAGCGTTCGAGATCGTGGGCGGCGTAGAAGCCTTTGAAGGCGATAACCGTCTCGTCCATGCGCCAATAGAGGCCATCCAGATAGACGACGATGTCCCCGACTTCGAAATAGTCCAGCGTTTCGGCCATGCTTTCGGCCCAGTCCGCGACCTGCTTGTCGGTGATATCCTTGAGGCCGCGCGTATCTGCCTCGCGGCGTCCCAGCTCGCGCAGGGGAATATCGGTTTCGCGGACCTCGGCGAAGGTGAACGACTTTCCGCAGCGGGAACAGGAGATCATCCAGCCACAGCCGCACCATGGGCAGTCCAGCTGGCCTTCGGACATGGCCGGCGCGCCTTCGCAGCGGCAGTGCGACAGCACGTCGTCATTCGCCTTGAAGAAGAACTTGGTCACTGGATCCGTCTCTCGCTCATCTCGGCCATGCCGCTTTCCGCCTTCGCCAAGGCTTCGGCGGACAAGCCGGCCGCCCGGTCCGATTGTTGCGAGAGCGGAACGTGCCTTGCTGACGGTCGGAAGGCAAGAAGGCTGCGTGATGCGTGGATCCAGCCTCAATCGTGCTCGCGTCCGCCCGCGCCCATGTAGAGTTCACTGCCGGTTTCCCGGAAAACCTTGCTCATCTCGGCCATGCCAGCCTCCGCTTCGGCTTCCGCAAGGGGTGTTGCGGCGAGGAACGAGTCGGCGCTCTGATTCTGCTTCGCCGCGAAGTCGCGGACTTCCTGCGTAATCTTCATCGAGCAGAATTTGGGGCCGCACATCGAGCAAAAGTGGGCGGTCTTGGCGCCTTCCGCCGGCAATGTCTGGTCGTGATATTGTTCGGCCGTGTCGGGGTCGAGGCTGAGGTTGAACTGGTCGCGCCAGCGGAATTCGAACCTTGCGCGGCTCAGGGCGTCGTCGCGCAGCTTGGCGGCCGGGTGGCCCTTGGCCAGGTCCGCGGCGTGGGCGGCGAGCTTGTAGGTGACGACGCCGACCTTGACGTCGTCGCGGTCGGGGAGGCCGAGATGCTCCTTGGGCGTCACGTAGCAAAGCATCGCGGTGCCGAACCAGCCGATCATCGCGGCGCCGATCGCGCTGGTGATATGGTCGTAGCCCGGGGCGATGTCGGTGGTGAGGGGGCCGAGCGTGTAGAAGGGGGCCTCGCCGCAGGCCTCGAGCTGCTTGTCCATGTTCGCCTTGATCTTGTGCATCGGCACGTGGCCGGGGCCTTCGATCATCACCTGGACGTCGTGCCGCCAGGCGATCTGGGTGAGCTCGCCCAGGGTTGCGAGCTCGGCGAACTGGGCTTCGTCATTGGCGTCGGCGATGCTGCCGGGGCGGAGGCCGTCGCCGAGCGAGAAGGCAATGTCATAGGCCTTCATGATCTCGCAAATCTCGTCGAAGCGGGTGTAGAGGAAGCTCTCCTTGTGGTGGCTGAGGCACCATTTGGCCATGATCGAGCCGCCTCTGGAGACGATGCCGGTGACGCGCTTCGCGGTCATCGGGATGTAGGGCAGGCGCACGCCCGCATGGATGGTGAAATAGTCGACGCCCTGCTCGGCCTGCTCGATCAACGTGTCGCGGTAGATTTCCCAGCTCAGCTCCTCGGCGACGCCGCCGACCTTCTCCAGCGCCTGGTAGATGGGGACGGTGCCGATCGGGACGGGGGAGTTGCGGACGATCCATTCGCGGGTGTCGTGGATGTTGCGGCCGGTGGAGAGGTCCATGACGGTGTCGGCGCCCCAGCGGATCGACCATACCATCTTGTCGACCTCGGCCGCCACGTCCGAGGCGACCGCGCTGTTGCCGATATTGGCGTTGATCTTGACCAGGAAGTTGCGGCCGATCGCCATCGGCTCGCTCTCGGGATGGTTGATGTTCGAAGGGATGATCGCGCGGCCCCTCGCGACTTCGTCGCGGACGAATTCCGGGGTGACGTAGTCCGGGATGGAGGCGCCGAAATCCTGGCCGTCGCGGGCCTGGGCGGCCAGCTGCTCGCGGCCCAGATTTTCGCGGACGGCGACATATTCCATCTCGGGGGTGACGATGCCTTTTCGGGCGTAGTGCATCTGACTGACATTGGCGCCCGGCTTCGCGCGGAGGACATGCTTGCGGACGTTGGGGAAGGGGGCGACGCCGCCGCTCCGGTCGGGGCCGAGCTGGCCGTTATCCTCTGGGCGGACTTCGCGCTGGGCGACCTCCTCGACGTCGCCGCGGCCGCGAATCCAGTCGCGGCGCAGTTCGGGCAGGCCGGCCATGATGTCGATGCGGGCCTCGGGATCGGTATAGGGGCCCGAGCAATCGTAGACGCGCAAGGGCGGTTCGCCCGCGCTGGGCTCCAGGTCGATCTCGCGCATGGCGACGCGGTGCGGGCCGACGTGGATCTTCCGGGAGCCGCGGATCGGACCGGTGGTGACCTTGAGTTCCGTACGCGCGGGGATGTCGGCCATGGTCTCGTCTCCAAATGCGGGACGGAGAACGGATGAGCCGCGCTCCCTCCCTACGCCGGTCTTAGCCGGATCAGGTTCGGCGGGTCATGGCGTCAGCCATATCTCAACCGCTCAGCTGCGGTCCCCCGGGGAATGCCCCGTCCTAGCCCGTCCGCCCGGCGCGTGGAAGGCGCCAATTGCGCGGCGCGGTGCTTGCCGCCGGGGGAAGAGCGGGATAGATCGGCTCCACCCCCGCCGCTGGCGTGGAAGAGAATCAAGAGGACCAGTCATGCGTAAGAAATTCATCGCCCTCATCGCCGCGACCGCCCTCGCCGCCGGCCCCGCCGCCGCGCAGGCCCGTTCGGCCGCGCCGCTCTCGCTCAGCGCGACCGCGCGCGCCGGCGCGTCGAGCGAGGATGCGAACGGCATTCGCGGCGGCATCATCCTGCCGACGCTGGCGATCCTCGCCATTCTCGGCCTGCTCGCGGCGACCGGCACCTTCCCGTTCGACGACGGGCCGTCGAGCCCCTGACGCTCAAGCGAGCTGGCGGACGGCGAGGCTGCCGGCCGGCGGCGGCGCCAGCAGCTGTGCGGCCGGCACCGCCGGATCGAGCCAGCGCGTCCAACAAGCGGGCGGCAGCACGGCGATCCCGCGATCGTGATAGGGCGCGACGTCGGCGCCCGGCGCCGTCGTCAGCATCGTAAAGGCTTCGCCGACCGCCGGGTCGCGCCGCCAGAGGCCGGCAATGGCGAACGAGGCCGCGCCGTTCAGCGTGAACAACCACTTGTGCTTGCGCCTCGCAGCCGGGTCCGCGTTCGCGGTGAATTCGTAGAAGCCGTCGGCGAGGATCAGGCAGCGGCCCCGCGAAAGATCGCGCCCTTCCGAGCGGAAATTGTAGACCGGCCGCCCGTTCGGCGCGGGCCAGGACCAGCGGCGCTGGACCAGCTCGAACGCGCCCGAGCCATCGCCGGCGGCGCGGACGATCGGCGCCCGGTCGGTGATCCTGATATCTTCGCGCGGCTCGAAATTGGGCAGGCCCTCGGGCGTGGCCAGGACGGCGCCGAAGCCGGCGAAAATCTCCTCCACCGGAACGCGCTCGAGCAGGCGATAGTCGTTGCACATTAAAGGGGCAGCTCCAGCTCGCGCGGTTCCTCGGCCTCTTCGGCGCCTTCGCTGAGGTTGGACAAGGTGAGGCCGAGCAGGCGGATGCCGGTGCGCGGCGGCAGCAGGGTGCGGAGCAGGGCGCAGCCGATCTCCAGGAATTCCTCGCGGGTCGCGACGGCGCGGCCGAGGCTGCGGGCGCGGGTGACGATCCGGAAATCCTGATATTTCACCTTGAGCGTCACGGTGCGGCCGCTGATCTCCTTTTCCGAGAGGCGGCGCCAGACGGTATGGCTGAGCTTTTCCAGCTCGGCCAGCATCGGCGCCTCCTCAATCAGGTCCTCGAAGAAGGTGTCCTCCGCCCCCATCGATTTCCAGGGGCGGTTCGGCTTCACCTGGCGGTGGCAGATGCCGCGGGCGAGATTGTAATAATAGTCCCCGCTCGAGCCGAAATTGTGGGTCAGGAAGGCGAGGCTCTGGGCGCGCAGGTCGGCGCCCGTCTCGATGCCGAGCCGCGCCATCTTCTCCGCCGTCTTGGGGCCGATGCCGTGAAAGCGCTTGACCGGCAGGGCGGCGACGAAGGCCTCGCCCTTGGCGGGCGTGATCACGCAGAGGCCGTCGGGCTTGTTCTGGTCCGAAGCGAGCTTGGCGAGGAACTTGTTGTAGGAGACGCCGGCCGAGGCGGTGAGCCCGGTTTCGGCGCGGATGCGCTCGCGGATCTCCTCGGCGATCCGGGTGGCGATGCCGATCCCCTTCAAATCCTCGGTAACGTCGAGATAGGCCTCGTCGAGGCTCAGCGGCTCGACCAGCGGCGTATATTCCAGGAAGATCGCGCGGATCCGGTGCGAGACCTCGCGATAGGCGTCGAAGCGCGGCTTGACGAAGATGAGGTCCGGGCAGCGGCGCTTGGCGGTGACCGAGGGCATGGCCGAGCGGACGCCATATTCGCGCGCCTCGTAGGAGGCCGCGGTGACGACGCCGCGGACCTGCCCGCCGACCGCGACGGGCTTGCCTCTCAGCTCCGGATTGTCGCGCTGCTCGACCGACGCGTAGAAGGCGTCCATGTCGACATGGATGATCTTGCGCTGGGGCGGGGGCGCGTCGTTCACGCTTTGTCTTTTATCGGCCAAGCGCGCCCGGGTATAGCGGAGAGATGGCGACGGCGGACGAACGGATCCGGATCTGGGGCGGCGACATCACGCGGCTCGCCGTGGAGGCGATCGTCAACGCGGCCAATTCGTCGCTGCTCGGCGGGGGCGGCGTGGACGGCGCCATCCACCGCGCCGCCGGGCCGGAGCTGCTGCACGAATGCCGGCTGCTCGGCGGCTGCAAGACCGGGGACGCGAAGCTGACCCGGGGCTACGACCTCCCCGCGGGCCACATCATCCACACCGTCGGGCCGGTCTGGCGCGGCGGGGGCGCGGGCGAGCCGGCATTGCTCGCCAGCTGCTACCGGCGCTGCTTCGAGATCGCGCGAGAACAAGGCTTCGCGACCATCGCCTTTCCGGCGATCAGCTGCGGGATCTACGGCTATCCGGTGCCGGCGGCGACGGCGATCGCGGTGGCGCAAGCGCGGGCGGCGGTGATGGAAACCCCCGGGCTTGAGGTGACGTTCGTGTGCTTCGGCGAGGACGTGCTGAGCGCCTATCGGTCGGCGCTCGGCTAGCCCTTGCGGCGGAACAGTCCCAATTCGGGCCGGGCCGGGCGGCGCCGTGGCGTCCTGTCGCGCGAATCGGGTATTGGGCTTCGCCTATGGCGCGGGGGAAACGAAACGGAATCCTGATCGCGGGCGGGGGGCTGGCCGGCTGCCTCGCCGCGCTCGCGCTCGCCCGCCACCGGCCGGACGTGCCCTTCCTGATCGTCGAAGAGGACGAGACGTTCGGCGGCGAAGCCTATCGCCTCTTCGCCGATGCCGATCTGCACGGCGACGCGCGCGACCTGCTCGAGCCGGTCGTTACGAACCGCTGGCCGGGCTTCTACACCGTCTTTCCCGGCTTCAGCCGCAAGCTGAAGGCGGAGCAGAGCGGTTTCGCCGCCGCCGACCTCCACGCCCATATGATGGAGACGCTGACCGAGAAGCAGTACCGGCTCGGCACCCGGGTGGTGGCGGTGCGCGAGGATGCGCTGGTGCTCGACGGCGGCGAGGAACTGAAGGCCGAGGGCGCGATCGATGCCCGCGGCGCCGCCAGTCTTTCGACGCTCGATCTGTTCTACGAAGCGAGCTTCGAACGCGACTATCGCTTCAAGGCGCCGCACCGGGTCGACCGGCCGGTGCTGATCGACGCGACCGGCGATCAAACCGGAGGCCTGCGCCTCATGCGCTGCATTCCGGTGGCCGAGGACCGGCTGATCCTGGCCGACGTTTCGCTGTCGGAGCGAGCCCAGCCCGACGAGGCGGCCGGCGCGCGGCTCGACGCCTATGCGAAGGCGCGCGGCTGGCAGAAGAAGGCGATCCTGGGCGAAAGGGCGACCTCCCGGCCGTTGCCGATCGGCGGCGATTTCGCCGCGTTCTGGCGGCTCGGCGGGCATCGGGTGGCGAAGCTCGGCCTGCGCGGCGGCTTCGTCCATCCCCTGACCGGAACCACCGTTGCCGACGCGGCCGAAATGGCGCTCCTGCTCGCCGGCCAGCGCGACTTTTCCGGGGAGGCGCTGCACGATCTGTTCGCCGCCGAAGCCCGGGCCCTTTGGAAGCGCCGCGAGCCGCTCCGGGCCGTAACGGCTGCCTTCGCCGCGACGCCGGCCGAGCAACGCCGCGCGCTCGCCGAATCGCTCGCCCGGCTGGATGCCGCGACCATCTCCCGGCTGCGCGCCGACCGGCTCGGCATGCTCGATCGGCTGCGCGTGCAGAAGGCGCTCAAGGGCGGCTGAGCCGGACGCGTAACGAGTTCAGGCGACATTCAGACGACGGACGTGAGACAATGTTACATCCTTTGGGTTCAAGGAGGATGGACATGCGCACCATTAGCCTGCTTTCGACGACGGCCCTGATCCTGACCGGGCTGCCTCCCACCGCACTTTCTCCGACTCCCGCCGGCGCCATGCAGCAGCCGGGCCGCCGGGCCGTGCCGCCGCGCGGCGATCCCGACGCGCGCTGCGCGCAATATCTGAACGCCTATAACGAAGACGACCGCGATCGGGCGGGCAACGGCCGCGGCCGGAGGTATAGCGGAATGGCCCCGCCGCCGGTCTACGCGCCCCCGCCCCCGCCGACGCCGCCGCCGGTCTCGCAGCCCCGGCCCGAGCCGCAACGGCAGGCGCAGGCGGACGGCTCCGTGGTCGTCAGCGGCACGCGCGTCCCGCAGGCGAACCTGCAAAGCAATTCGCCCGTCGCCAGCATCGGCGTCAATGGCCGGGCCAGCGGCCAGGGCTATCGCGGCACGCCCGACAATCGCGAACGCTATGCCGGCGAGGAGGTCGCCGCCGTCCAGGCCGTCGCCGACGCGCCGGTTTCGACCTTCTCGATCGACGTCGACACCGGCTCCTACGCCAATGTCCGGCGGATGCTGAATGAGGGCTCGCTCCCGCCGCAAGCCGCGGTGCGGACCGAGGAGATGCTGAACTATTTCCGCTACGATTATCCGGCGCCGCAGGACCGGGCGCGGCCCTTCACCGTCTCGGCCGACATGGTGACGACGCCGTGGAACCGGAACACGCGGCTGCTCCGCGTCGGGCTGCGCGGCTACGATCTGCCCCGCGCCGGACGACCCGCGGCGAATCTCGTCTTCCTGGTCGACGTTTCGGGATCGATGGACGAGCCCGACAAATTGCCGCTCGTGCAATGTTCGCTCGCCTTGCTCGCCGACCGACTGGGGCCGCACGACCGGGTCTCGATCGTCGTCTATGCGGGCGCGGCCGGCACCGTGCTCGAGCCGACCGCCGATCGGCGCGCGATCCAGGCGGCGCTGTCGCGGCTCAAGGCCGGCGGCTCGACCGCCGGGGCGCAGGGCATCGCCCTGGCCTATCAGACGGCGCGGCGCTCGATGATCCGGAACGGGATCAACCGCGTGATCCTCGCCACCGACGGCGATTTCAATGTCGGCGTGACCGATAACGAGGCCTTGCTCGACATGGTCGAGCGCGAGCGGCGGAGCGGGATCACGCTGACCACGCTCGGCTTCGGCACGGGCAATTACAACGAAGCGATGATGGAGCAGATCGCCGATCACGGAAACGGCAATTATTCCTATATCGACAGCCCGCGCGAAGCCCTGAAGGTGCTCGATCAGGAGCTGGCCTCGACCCTCTTCACCATCGCGCACGACGTGAAGATCCAGGTCGAGTTCAATCCGGCCCATGTCCGCGAATATAGGCTGATCGGCTATGAGAACCGGGCGCTGCGCGAGGAGGATTTCGACAACGACCAGATCGACGCCGGCGAGATCGGCGCGGGCCACCAGGTCACCGCGCTCTACGAGATCGTGCCGGTGGGGCGCATGGGCTGGCTGCCGGAGCGGCGCTACGCGGCCAATCAGCGGCCCGAAGGCGGGGCTGCGGACAGCGGCGAGCTCGCCTTTCTCCGCCTGCGCTACAAATTGCCGGGCGAGGACCAGTCGCGGCTGATCGAACAACCGCTGGCCGCGGGACTGATCGCGGCGGCACGGGCGCCCGTCGGCGATACCGCGTTCGTGGCGGCGGTCGCGGCCTATGGGCAGCTGCTGCGCGGCGACGCCAATATGGGCCGGTTCAGCTTCGCCGACGTGCGGCAGCTGGCGGGCCGGGCCGATGGCGGCAATTACTGGCGCCGCGAGTTCGTCCGGCTGACCGAGCTGGCCGAACGGCAGAGATTCGCCGGCCGCTGAGGCTCAGGCGAGGCGGAGCGGCGTCCAGGCTGCACGGCGCCGCTCCGCTTTTGCTTCGACACTTTCGCCGTCATAAGCGACGGGCTCCGCGGCGAGGCCGGGCCGCCGGTCATCGAAGGCGTTGAGGTTCAGCGTCGCGTAAAGCTGCCCGCCGATCTCGGCGACGGCCGCGACATAGACGCCGCAGCGCGCGCAGAGGATGTAGTCGGCGGTCTTTGTGGCGAAGCGATAGCGGATCGCTGGTCCGCCGAGTGTCAGCACCGCCGCCCCGTCCGGATCGCTGACCGTCCGCGCGCCATGCCGCCGGCAGAACCCGCACTGGCAGGCGCGGGGCGCTAGTTCTTTAGCGGTTTCGAATTGGACCCGGATCGCGGCGCAATGGCAGGAGCCTCAAGCATCCGCCCGTTCAATCAGTTGCTATGTCGAACAAACGGACCACCACTTGGTCCAAGGTATCCAGCCGCGTGAACTTGCCCTTTGAAATGCGACGATGATCCGGCCGATCCGCCTTGAAACCCTGCGCGTTGGCTCTCGCTTGCTTCGTAACTGGGTAGTTACTGATGCACGGCAAGGGTTCGCCCGGTAGGCCGCCGAACCAAAGAAAGTGGCTGAAGGTCAGATCCGGTTTGACGACAACCCACACAATACAGCCACTCGGCTTGTCACCAAGCTTCAGGCTGATCGACTGCTCGGCAGTTGAGCTGGTGACCAGCGAGGACTTGAACTGAATGTGTCGTACGATCTTATGGAAACCTAGAACGAGATCATAACCGCCCGTGTCGAATTCGGATCGCAAAACCTCAACTTCAAGCGCCTGAAGCTGCCACAGCCGCCTGAGCAACTCGCCCACGAAGACATGTTCGACGATTCGCTCCCTGAGTATCGAACTATGAGTGTGCGATTGGAGCGGTATTCCGACCTCGTCGATGTCTGCTCTCAAAAGAGACCCTCCGGCATGCGGCTAGACGTCCAGATTCGCCACGTTCAGCGCGTTCTCCTGGATGAAGTCGCGGCGGGGCTCGACGACGTCGCCCATCAGGCGGGTGAAGATCTCGTCGGCAACGTCGGCCTGGGCGACCTCGACCTTGAGCAAGGCGCGATTGTCGGGGTCGAGCGTCGTTTCCCAAAGCTGGTCGGCGTTCATCTCGCCGAGGCCCTTGTAGCGCTGCACCGAAAGGCCCTTGCGGCCGGCGGCGAGGATCGCCTCGAGCAGCTCGGTCGGCCGGGTGACCAGCGCGCCGCGCGGATCGGGCGCCTGGCTCTTCGGCTGGCCGCCCTCATTCTCCTCCGCTTCCTCGGCGGCCTCGGTCTGCACCGAGGAGTCGCGCAGCGACACCAGTCGCGACACGCCGGCATAGGTCGCCGCCTCCGGCACGGCGAGGCCGTGCAGCTTGCGCGCTTCGGCGGAGACCAGGAATTTGTGATCGATGACGTGATGATCGGTGACGCCACGCCACAGCCGGCGCAGGACATAGTCGCCGTCCGCGCCCATCTCGACGCTCCACTGGCCTTCCTCATCGACGACGTTCAGCCACTCCTGAGTCAGCGAGAGCGCCTCCAGCCGTCCTGCGGGCGCAAGCCGCGGATCGAGCGCGCCGGTCAGCGCCAACCCCTCGATGATCGCCGGATCGTAGCGGCGCGGCACATAGGCCATGAGCGAACGGACCCGGCGGCCATGGTCGGCCAGGGCGCGCAGGTCGTCGCCCGAGCGCGGCCCGGCCGGGGTCTCCAGCGCGGTCAGGCCGACGCCCGCCTCGATCAGATAATCGTCGAGCTTGTTATTGTCCTTGAGATAGACCTCGGACCGGCCCTTGGCGACTTTGTAGAGCGGCGGCTGGGCGATGTAGAGATGCCCGCGCTCGATGATCTCCGGCATCTGCCGGTAGAAGAAGGTGAGCAGAAGCGTGCGGATATGGGCGCCGTCGACGTCGGCGTCGGTCATGATGACGACCTTGTGGTAGCGCAATTTCTCGATGTTGAAATCGTCCCGGCCGATGCCGGTGCCCATCGCCTGGATGAGCGTGCCGACCTCCTTCGAGGAGAGCATGCGATCGAAGCGGGCGCGCTCGACGTTGAGGATCTTGCCTTTGAGCGGCAGGATCGCCTGCGTCTCGCGGTTGCGGCCCTGCTTGGCCGAGCCGCCGGCGCTGTCGCCCTCGACCAGGAAGAGTTCGGACTTGGCCGGATCCTTCTCCTGGCAATCGGCGAGCTTGCCCGGGAGCGAGCTGATGCCGAGCACCGACTTGCGGCTGGCCTCGCGCGCCTTGCGGGCCGCCTCGCGCGCCGCGGCGGCGTCGATGATCTTCTGGATGATCGTGCGCGAATGGCCGGGATTTTCCTCCAGCCATTCCGCCATCTTGTCGGCCATCAGGCTTTCGAGCGGCTGGCGGACCTCGCTGGAGACGAGCTTGTCCTTGGTCTGCGAGCCGAATTTGGGATCAGGCAATTTCACCGAGACGATCGCGGTCAGCCCCTCGCGCATGTCGTCGCCGGTCAGGCTCACCTTTTCGCGCTTCATCATGCCGGACTTGTCGGCATAATTGTTGAGCGTTCGGGTGAGCGCGGCGCGGAAGGCGGCCAGATGCGTGCCGCCGTCGCGCTGCGGGATGTTGTTGGTGAAGCAGAGGACCTGCTCGTAATAGGAGTCGTTCCATTCGAGCGCGACCTCGATACCGATATCGTCCCGCTGGCCGGTGACCGAGATCGGATCGGGAATCAGCGCGGTCTTGGCGCGGTCCAGATAATTGACGAAGGCCGAGATGCCGCCTTCGTAATAAAGTTCGACCTCCTTCTTCTCCTCGTGCCGGGCGTCGGTGAGGATCAGGCGGACGCCCGAATTGAGGAAAGCGAGCTCGCGGAAGCGATGCTCGAGCGTGTCGAAATCGAATTCGGTGATCTTGAAGGTGTCGGGCGAGGGCAGGAAGGTGACCTTGGTGCCCTTCTTGCCCGCCGGGGCCGGGCCGACGACCTTCAACGGCGCTTCCGCGTCGCCATGGCGGAAGCGCATATGATGCTCCTCGCCGTCGCGCCAGATGGTGAGATCGAGCGTTTCGGACAGCGCGTTGACGACGCTGACCCCGACGCCGTGCAGGCCGCCCGAGACCTTGTAGGCATTGTCGTCAGACGTGTTCTCGAACTTCCCGCCGGCATGGAGCTGGGTCATGATGACCTCGGCGGCCGAGACCCCTTCCTCTTCGTGAATCCCGGTGGGGATGCCGCGCCCATTGTCCTCGACGCTGACCGAGCCGTCGGGGTTCAAGGTGATCCAGATCCGGTCGCAATGGCCGGCGAGCGCCTCGTCGATCGCATTGTCGGAGACCTCGAACACCATGTGGTGGAGGCCGGAGCCATCGTCGGTGTCGCCGATATACATGCCGGGCCGCTTGCGGACCGCGTCGAGGCCTTTCAGCACCTTGATGGAATCGGCGCCGTAGCTGCTGTCATTGGGGGTGTCTGCCATAGACGATCATATAGGGAATTGGGGGCCGAAACCCAAGGAAAAACGCCGTTTTCCGTCATTCCAGCGGAAGCTGGAATCCAAGCTGAATCAAAGTCTTGTGGCGACGGTGTACGCCGCTTGGACCCCAGCCTTCGCTGGGGCGACGCTAGCGGCGGGCAACGGCGCCGTCCGCGACCGCGAACCAGCTGGAATCCGGGCCGATCGGGGTGAACAGGCTCGTCTCCGTGCCGGTCATCCAGACCTGCCCGCCCGTGTTCGCCAGCCGCTCGAACAAGGCGGCGCGGCGCGCGGGATCGAGATGGGCGGCGATTTCGTCGAGCAGGAGGATCGGACGGCGCCCGGTTTGCGCGGTGACGAGATCGGCGTGGGCGAGGATCAGGCCGATCAGGAGCGCCTTCTGCTCGCCGGTCGAGCAGAGGGCGGCGGGCTGGTCCTTGCCGAGATGGGTGACGGCAAGATCGGCACGGTGCGGGCCGGCCAGCGTGCGGCCGGCGGCGGCGTCGCGCGTCCGGGACCCGGCGAGCGCTGTCATCTCGCCGCCGTCCAGCGCCAGCGCGGCGCGGGCGAACGGGCCTTCCGGCGCCACGGCCAGCCGCTGGGCGAGCGCCGCGACCGTGGCGGCACGTGCCGCCGCAACGGCCGCGCCATGCTCCGCCATCCGCGCCTCGAGCGCGGTCAGCCAGGCCTCGTCCCGCGGACCTTCTTCGGCGAGCAACTTGTTGCGGGCGCGCATCGCCGCTTCGTAGCGCGCGCTGTGCGTCGCGTGATCGGAGTGGAGCGCCAGCACGAGCCGGTCGAGAAAGCGGCGGCGGCCCGACGCGGCGTCGGCGAAGAGCCGGTCCATGGCCGGCGTGAGCCAGAGCACCGAAAGCCATTCGGAGAGCGAGGTCGCCGAAGCCGGCGCGCCGTTGATCCGGACCTGGCGCCGCTCGGGCGCCTCGGCGTTTGCGCCCGTCCCGACGTCAATTTCGCCGAGCCGAGCCGCGACCGCGAAGCCTCCCGCTCCCCCGCGCCGCGCCATCTCGCTCAAGGCGGCGCCGCGCAGGCCCCGGCCGGGCGAGAGCAGTGACACCGCCTCCAGCACATTGGTCTTGCCCGCGCCATTCTCGCCGGTGAGGATGACGAAGCCGGGCCCGGGTGCGAGCACCGCATCGGCATAGGAACGAAAGTCGCTGAGACTGAGGCGCGAGACGGTCACGCGCCACTCCTAGAACAAGCGCCGCCGCCTTCCCAGCGTGCCGTCATGGGTCTAGGCGTCGGCGGAATGAGCGAGGGCGAGGACCAGATCCGGCCGATGGAGGTCGCCGGCAACCGGCTGACGCTGCTGCCCGACGGGCCGGAGCGGCTGGCGGCGCTGATCGCCCTGATCGACCAGGCGCAGGAGTCGCTCCGCGTGCTCTATTATATTTGGGTCGACGACGAATCGGGGCGGCGCGTGCGCGATGCCCTGGTCGCGGCGGCGGAGCGCGGCGTGCAGGTTTCCTTGCTGGTCGACGGCTTCGGATCGGTGGCGGGGGGCTTCTTCCAGCCCTTGGTCGACGCGCAGGCGCGCTTCTGCCGGTTCGTGCCGCGCTGGGGCCGGCGCTATTTGCTGCGCAACCATCAGAAGCTGGCGCTGGCCGATGGCGTGAAGGCGATAATCGGCGGCTTCAACATCTCGAACGATTATTTCGGCACGGCCGAGACCGGCGCCTGGCGCGACCTCGGCCTGCAGGTGGAAGGGCATAGCGTGTCCTGCCTGGTCGATTATTTCGAGGCGGTGTTCACCTGGGCCGAACTGCCCGACGCCTCGATCCGGCGACTGCGGCGGACGCTTTACCAGAGCAGTATCCGCGACGGCGCGGTCCACTGGCTGTTCGGCGGGCCGACAAGGCGGCTCAGCCCCTGGGCGCGCTCCGTCAAGAACGACCTGATGCATGCCGAGCGGATCGACATCATCTCGGCCTATTTCGCTCCGAGCTTTTCGATGCTGCGGCGCCTGTTTCGAGTAGCGGAGCGCGGCGCCGCGCGGATCATCGTACCCGCGAAGCTCGACCATCAATTCCTCACCGGGGCCGCGCGCTTCTTCTACTGGCGGCTCCTGAAGCGGGGCGCGCAGATCTACGAATATCAGCCGACCAAGCTCCATTCGAAGCTGATCGTGATCGACGGGGTCGTCCATATCGGCTCGGCCAATTTCGACCTGCGCAGCCTCTATCTGAATCTCGAGATGATGCTCAGGATCGAGGATGCGGACTTCGCCGACATGATGCGCCGCTTCGTCGACGGCGAGGTCGCCGATTCCAAGCGGATCACGCCGGAGGAGCACCGGGCCAACATGACCTGGTGGAACCGCCTCAAATGGGCGTTCGGCTATTTTCTGGTGGCGACCGCCGACTACAATCTGTCGCGGCGGCTGAATTTCCCTCGAAAGATCAGCTTCGGGCGGCGCAGGCCCCGCGCCTGAGCCTCAGTCCTTCCAGCCCCAGAAAAGGTGGCAGGGGGGGACGTTCACCCATTCGAAGCCCTTGTCGATCCGGCGGAAATGCGGGGCCATGAAGTCGCGGGCCTTGGCCTTGAACTGGTAGACGAGGAAGGCGCCGCCCGGGCGGAGCGCCGCATGGGTTTCCGCGGCGATCTGCGGGCCGACGCCGGCCGGCAGGGTCGAGAAGGGCAGACCGGAGAGGATGTAGTCGGCATGGTCGAAGCCGCAGGCGGCGATGATCTCGCGCACGTCGGCGGCCGAGCCGGTGATCGGCCTCAAGCGGCTGTCCGTGAACTTGCGGCTCAGATAGTCGGTGAAATCCTCGTTGGTGTCGATCGTGATCAGGGTCGCGTCGGGCGCCATGCGCTGCAGGACATGCTCGGTGAAGGTGCCGACCCCGGGGCCGTATTCGACGAACAGCTTGCAATTCGCCCAATCCACCGGGGCGAGCATCTTGTCGATCGTCGCCTTCGAGGAGGGAATGATCGAGCCGACCATCACCGGGTGCTTGATGAAGCCCTTCAGGAAGTGCCAGAGCGGGCTGCCGCGCGCCGCGCGCGCGAAGCGACTCTCCGTGCGCGCTTCTTCCCAGGATGCCGACATGCTCAATTCCAGATTGTTGCGGAAAGGGGACGCGTTGGCAGTTCGGGGCGCGCTTGGCAAGGTGCAAGGCGTGCATCCGGCGCCCCGCTCTCGGCCATTCGCCGCGAAAAGATGGTTAAGATGAACGGCTTCGGCCTTTCGCGCGGGCGATTCGCCCTGCTCTTCTCGGTGATGCTGGTCGCCGCGGCGGGCAATACAGCGATGCAATCGCTGCTGCCCGCGATCGGCCGCCAGCTTGCAGTGGCCGACATCTGGGTCGCGGTCGCCTTCTCGCTCTCCGCCGTGGTCTGGGTGGTGATGGCGCCGGTTTGGGCGCATCGGGCGGACCGGCGCGGGCGGCGCGCGCTGATGCGGCTCGGCCTTTACGGCTTCATCGCCTCGATGCTGATCTGCGGCGCTGCATTGGCGGCCGGCCTCGCCGGCTGGCTGGGCGGCTTCGGCGCGTTCGCCATCTTCATGGCGGGCCGCACCCTCTACGGCGCCTTCGGCAGCGCCTCGCCGCCCGCGGTGCAGGCCTATATCGCGGCGCGGACCGAGGGCGACGACCGGACCAACGCGATCTCAGCTTTGGCCTCCTCCTTCGGGCTGGGGACGATCATCGGGCCGGCAATCGCGCCGCTCTTCATCTTCGCGCCGCTCGATCTCGCCGCGCCGCTCGTCGTCTTCGCCGGGATCGGGGCGCTGGTGCTGACGCTGATCGTCCTGCGCCTGCCGGACGACACCCCGAAGCGCGCGGCCAAGGGCCCGATCGTCGCCTACCCGTCGCTCGGCAGCGCCAGCGCCACCGCGACCGGGGAAGACGAGGATGAGGAGGAGCAGCCGATCCGACTCGGATGGCGGGATCCGCGCGTCCTGCCCTGGCACTGGATCGGGATCGCCGGCGGGCACGGCCATGCCATCTTGCTCGGCGTGATCGGCTTCCTCGTCATCGACCGGCTGCATCTGCCGCTCGATCAGGCGCAGCACTGGATCGCGATCGTGCTGATGGCGGGGGCGGTGGCGAGCCTGCTCGCGCAATGGTGGCTGATCCCGCAAATGGGCCTGTCCCCTCGCGAGTTGGTGCTCTGGGGCTCGCTGGTCGCGGCGGCGGGGTCGGTGATAACGGGGCTTGCCGCCGACACTTACGGGCTGACGCTCGGCTTCGCGCTGGCGTCGCTCGGCTTCGGCCTGTTCCGGCCGGGCTTCACCAGCGGCGCCTCGCTCTCGGTCAGCGTCGAGGAGCAGAATGCGGTGGCCGGGCAAGTCACCTCGGTGAACGGCATCGCCTTCGTGGCGGGGCCGGCACTCGGTGTCGCCCTTTACATGTACGGGCTCGAGCTGCCCTTCCTGATCACCGGCGCACTGATGCTGGCGCTGGCCGGCTGGACCTGGCTCAGTTTCCGCCCTTCGGCCCCCGCGGCGTAAGCATGCCCGGCGCGATGAAGCCGATACCGCCGCTGGCGGAGCGCGCGTCCTGCTTCAGGCTCGCCTCGATCTGTTCGTACTCGGTTTCCATCTCGGGCGTGACCGAGGCGCGGGTCTCGTCGAGGGCACGTTCGAAGGCGGTCATGTCGACCTGCTTGGCCTCGATCGAACCGCGCAGCGCGAACATGCCGGCGCGGCGGACCAGATCCTCGAGATCGGCGCCGGTGAACCGGTCCGAACGCTGTGCCAGGCTGTCGAGATCGACGTCCTTGGCCAGCGGCATGTTTTTCGTATGGATGCCGAGAATGTGCCGCCGCCCGGCCGCGTCGGGCACTGGAACGTAGATCAGTTCGTCGAAGCGGCCGGGGCGGAGCAGGGCCGGATCGATCAGGTTCGGCCGGTTGGTGGCGCCGATCACGACCACCGATTGCAGCTCCTCAAGGCCGTCCATTTCGGCGAGGATGGTGTTCACCACCCGCTCGGTGACCTGCGGTTCGCCCATCGAGCCGCCGCGAGCCGGGACGAGGCTGTCCAGTTCGTCGATGAAGATCACCGTGGGCGCGACCTGGCGGGCGCGGGCGAACAGGCGGGCGATCTGCTGCTCGCTCTCGCCATACCATTTGGAGAGGAGGTCGGACGACTTGGTCGCGATGAAGTTCGCCTCCGCCTCGCGCGCCGTCGCCTTGGCGAGCAGGGTCTTGCCGGTGCCGGGCGGGCCGTAGAGCAGGAAGCCCTTGGCCGGGCGGATGCCGAGCCGGCGGAAGCTGTCCGGGTGCTTGAGCGGCAGCTCGACGCCTTCGCGCAGCCGCTCGCGGGCCTCGTCGACGCCGCCGATATCGTCCCAGCCGACATTGGGCGCCTGCACCATCACCTCGCGCATCGCCGAGGGCTGGACGCGCTTCAGCGCCTCCTCGAAATCCTTGCGCTTGACCGAGAGCGTGTCGAGCACCTCCGGCGGGATCGTGCCGGCGCCGTCGGAAAGATCGAGCTTCGGCATGATCCGCCGCACCGCCTCGATCGCAGCCTCGCGCACCAGGGCGGCGAGATCGGCGCCGACGAAGCCGTAGGTCTGCCGCGCGAGGCTGTTCAGGTCGACGCCCTCGCCAAGCGGCATGCCGCGGGTGTGGATGCCGAGAATCTCGCGGCGGCCCTTCTCGTCGGGCACGCCGATCACGATCTCGCGGTCGAAGCGGCCGGGGCGGCGCAGCGCCTCGTCGATCGCCTCGGGCCGGTTGGTGGCGGCGATGACGACGAGGTTCTGGCGCGGCTGCAGGCCGTCGAGCAGCGAGAGCAGCTGCGCGACGAGCCGCTTCTCGGTCTCGCCCTGGACCTGGCCGCGCTTGGGCGCGATCGAATCGATCTCGTCGATGAAGATGATCGAGGGCGCCGCCTCGCCCGCCTGCTCGAACAGCTCGCGCAGGCGCTTTTCGCTCTCGCCATAGGCCGAGCCCATGATCTCCGGCCCCGCGATATGGAAGAAGGCGGCGTCGCTCTCGTTGGCGACCGCGCGGGCGAGACGCGTCTTGCCGGTACCGGGCGGGCCGTGCAGCAGCACGCCTTTGGGCGGATCGACCCCGAGCCGCTCGAAGATTTCGGGATAGCGCAGCGGCAGTTCAACCATCTCGCGCAGCTGGTCGATCGTGGTGCCGAGGCCGCCCAGATCGTCATAGGTAACGTCGGCGCGGCGGGTTTCCTTGGCCTCGGTATATTCGGGGCGCAACTCGATCTCGGTATTGGCATCGATATGGACGATGCCCTTGGGCGTGGTCGAAACCACCACCAGGCGGATTTCCTGCAGCGCGAAGGCCGGCGCGGTCAGCATCTGGCGAAGCTCGGGCGGGATGTCGCCGCGCGGCACCTGCTGCTGGCCGGTGGTGGCGACGACGTCGCCGGCGGTGAGCGGCTTCATCCCGAAGCTGCGCTTCAGCGCATTGGCCGAACCCTGGAGGCGAAGGTTCTGCTGCGCCGGGGCGAAGATCACGCGGGTGGCGGGCTTCGATTCGGCCTTGCGGATTTCGACCTGATCGCCGGCGCCGATCTCGGCATTGGCGCGCTGCAGGCCGTCGAGGCGGATGATCTCGAGCCCCTCGTCCTCCGGATAGGGGCCGACGGCGCGGGCCGCGGTGGTCCGCTTGCCGGCCAGCTCGATCACGTCGCCCTCGCCTAGCCCGAGCTCGGTCATCACCGCGCGGGGCAGCCGGGCGATGCCGCGGCCGCTGTCCTCGGGCCGCATGGTCGCGACCTGCAGGCGCCTCGGTTTGCGTTCGTCGTCGGCCATGGAAAGTGCGCCTCCTCGGGGAAGCGCTTCACATAGGCATGCGGCGCGGCCCGTCAAACGCGGGGCCCAAGAAAAAAGGGCCGGCCCGGAGGCCGACCCTGAAAGTCTTTAGGAGAGGATGCCTGAAAGGCAGGTTCTTTTTTGCGCTTGCACAGTCTTTGTGCAAGTGCGAAGACGGCACCCACAGATGCAAAAATTGCACGCAAGGAACGACGTATTTCCGTCATAATATCTGGAGCGGGTAAAATGTGCGGCGCACAAATTGCGCGGAGGATCGGATGAAGCGGCTGCCGCCTTTGAACGCGGTCGAGGCGTTCGTGCAGACGGCACGGCTGGGCTCGGTCAAGGCCGCGGCGGAATCACTCGCTTTGTCCTCGCCGGCCTTGTCGCGGCGCATTCAATCGCTCGAGCGCCATGTCGGCCGGCCGCTGTTCGAGCGGCGCCACCAGGCCGTGGCGCTGAACCCCGACGGCGAGCAATTGCTCGCCGAGATCGGCCCGGCGATCGACGAGCTCGGCCATGCCATGGAACGCGCCTCGGGTCAGGCCGAGCTGATGCGGCTGAAGCTCGCCGTGCTGCCGCTCTTCGCCTCCTACCGGCTGATGCCGCGGCTCGGCGAGCTGAGGACGCTCCACCCCGAGCTGCATATCGATATCGACACCCGCCCCCATGCCCTGGCCCGGCTCGACGAAGGCCTGGACGCGGCGATCGTGCTGGCGCGCGAGGTGGAGCCGCCGCTTTACGCGGTGAAGCTCGGCCGCAACCGCATCGTCGCGATCGGCGGCGAGGCGCAGCGCGGGCTGATGCGCCCGGCCGACCTCGCGGGCGCCACCGTCCTCCTTCACCGCGATCTGCCCGACGCCTTCGACTATTGGCGCGAGGCGGTCGGGCTTCCCGATCTGGAGCCCGCCGCCGTCGATCATCTCGATTCCGGTCAACTCATCCTTGACGCCGCCGCGCAGGGGCTCGGCGTCGCCTTCATGTTCGAAATGCATTTGGAAGGCGCGCACGACCCGCGCCTCCACCGCCTGTTCGATCGCTCGGTGGAAAGCCCCTATGCCTATTGGTTCGCCTGCCGCCGTTCCGCGCTCGGGCGCAGGCCGGTGCGGCTGTTCCACGACTGGCTGGTCGACGAGGTGCTTGCCGAGGCGGCCTAGACCTTAATGTTGCCGACGATGCGGCGCATCGCGGCGCGGGGCATGATGCGGTTGATCTGGGTGGTGAGCTTGTTGGGCAGGCCGGGGATCACGATCGCCTTGCCCTTGTCGAGGCCGGCGAGGCCCGCACGGACGACCGGCTCGGCCGGCACCTTGATCCGCTCCAGCGTCGGGCTCTTCGAGCCGGAGACGGTGCTGAACTCGCTTTCGGTCGGGCCGGGGCAGAGACAGGAGACACGGATGCCCGAGCCCTTCAGCTCGTGGTGGAGAGCCTCTGTGAAGGAGAGCACGAAGGCCTTGGAGGCGTAATAGACAGCCATGTTCGGCCCGGCCTGGAAGGCGGCGGTCGAGGCAATGTTGAGGATCGCGCCCGTGCCCCGCACACGCATGCCGGGAAGCACGGCATGGCAGAGCTCAACCAAAGTGCGGACGTTGAGATCGATCATCTCGCTCTGGCGATCGCCGGGGAGAGTCTCGAACTTGCCGGCGAGGCCGAAGCCCGCATTGTTGATCAGCGTATCGACGGCGAGACCCTCCGCCTCGATCTCGGCGAGCAGCGCGGCCGCCGCGCCTTCCTTCGACAGGTCCGCTTCGAAGACGTGAACCTCGCCGCTGAGCGCGCCTTTCAGTGCCTCCATCCGGTCGCGGCGGCGAGCGGCGAGCGCCAGGGCCTCGCCGCGTTTCGAACATTGCCGCGCGAATTCGGCGCCGAGCCCGGCCGACGCGCCGGTGATGAGCGTGACCGGGCGGCTCACAAGCCTCAGTCCCTCAACGAGGCTTTGACGATCCGACCGGGCGCGCGAGGCGGCTCGCCCTTGGGGAGATTGTCGACATGCTCCATGCCTTCGACGACCTCGCCCCAGATTGTGTATTGGCCGTCGAGGAAGCCGCAATCCTCGAAGCAGATGAAGAACTGGCTGTTGGCGCTGTCCGGATCGGAGGAGCGAGCCATGGAGGCGGTGCCGCGGACGTGCGGCTCGCGGCTGAACTCGGCCGGTACATTGGGCTTGTCCGAGCTGCCCGTGCCGGTGCCGGTCGGATCGCCGCCCTGGGCCATGAAGCCGTCGATCACGCGGTGGAAGACGACATCGTCGTAAAAGCCCTCTTCGGCGAGCTCACGAATCCGCGCGACATGCTGGGGCGCGAGATCGGGGCGCAGCCTGATCACGACATCGCCGCCGCTATCGAGATTGAGGACGAGCATGTTCTGTTCGGACATGGGAAACTCCTTCGCGGCGCGCTTAGGCGCGGCGTATCGACAGGGCAAGCATCGCGGCCTAGGAAGCCCCGGGCTAGGCGCGAACTTAGGAGGGCGGGATGAGCGACAGCGACCTCGAAACCGCCGACACCGAAGCGCTCGCCCCGGCCGTGACCCGCCTCGACGAGGACGACCGGCTGCGCCCCGAATTCGTCAGCGAAGTGCTCGACCGGGTCGAGGCCGGCGACCACGACGGCGTGCGCGCCCTGGTCGAACCGCTCCATCCGGCCGACATCGCCGACCTGTTCGAACTGGTCGACAGCGGCGACCGGCGGGCGCTCGCCGCGGCGGTTGCCGACTTGCTCGACGGCGACGTCCTCGCCGAGATGAACGACTGGGTCCGCGAGGAGCTGCTCGACGAGCTCGAGCCGCACGAAGTCGCGGAAATCGCCGGCGAACTCGAGACCGACGACGCCGTCGCCCTGATCGAGGACATGGAGGAGGAGGAGCAACGCGCGGTGCTGCGCGCGCTCGATCCCGACGACCGCGCCGCGATCGAGGAGGCGCTCTCCTACCCCGAGGAAACCGCCGGCCGGCTGATGCGCCGCGACGCCGTCGCCGTACCCGAACATTGGACGGTCGGCGACGTCATCAATTATCTGCGCGGCCAGGAAGAGCTGACCACCGATTTCTGGGAAGTGTTCGTGGTCGATCCGGCGCACCGGCCGGTCGGCACCTGCCTGCTTTCGTGGATCCTGCGCACGCCGCGCCGGATCGCGGTCGCCGACGTGATGCAGCGCGAGCAGACCCTGATCCCGATCGACATGGACCAGGAGGAGCTGGCGCTTCGCTTCCAGAAATATGCCTTGATCTCCGCGGCCGTGGTCGATCCGGCGGGGCGCCTCGTCGGGATGATCACCGCCGACGACGTCGTCCACATCATTCAGGAGGAAGCGAGCGAGGACGCCTTGCTGCTTTCGGGCGCCGGCTATGAGGGCGACATCAACGAGCCGGTGGCGGACAGCTATCGCGCGCGGGTCAAATGGCTGGCCGCGAACCTGCTCACCGCGCTTGTCGCCTCGACGATCATCTACATGTTCGGCGCGGCGATCGAGCAGATGGTGGCGCTCGCCGTGCTGATGCCGATCGTCGCGTCGATCGGGGGCAATGCGGGGACGCAGACCATGGCGGTGTCGGTGCGGGCGCTGGCGATGAACCAGCTGACCCGGTCGAACACCTGGCGGACGATCACGCGCGAGATTTCGGTCGCCTTGCTCAACGGCTTAACCATCGCATTGCTGCTGGGGCTGGGCGCGGGCCTCGTCTTCGGCAATGTGCAGCTGGGCGCGGTGATCGCCGCGGCGATGCTGATCAACATCCTCGTCGCGGGCCTCAGCGGTGTGGTCGTGCCGGTGGTGCTGGAGCGGAGCGGGCAGGACCCGGCGGTTTCGTCTTCCGTGTTCGTCACCATGATCACCGATTCGATGGGCTTCTTCGTCTTTCTGGGCCTTGCTGTCGCGACCGGGCTGGTCGGTTGATCGCAAGCACCTGAATCCCCATTAGTTCTGCATGCCCAGCCTTCACATGAGCAAGGTCGCTTTCTCCTGCGCGCGCATCGAGACGCTGAAACGTCGCCTCGAGGCCCGAGCGCGGGACGGGGTCGTTCCGGTCGTCACCCGCTTCCGCCCGAAGCGGGCCGACGAGCTGGTGGGCGGCTCGCTTTACTGGATCGTCAAGCAACGGATCGCCGCTCGCCAGACCATTTTGGGCTTCGACCAGGGTGCCGACGGAAAGACGATCATCCGGCTCGATGCCGAACTGGTGACGGTGCGCGCCACCGCGCGGCGCGGGCATCAGGGGTGGCGCTATCTGGCGGAGGCGGATGCGCCGCCCGATCTCGGCGCGGGCGAGGCCGATCTCGAGGCGCTGCCGCCCGATCTCGCGGGCAAGCTAGCGGTGCTGGCGCTGATCTGATTCGCAGATCACCTGGGCCGCGCTGACGCCGCGGATCGTGCAGACCGGCGCGCCGGTGACGCGGACCGTGCCCGCGCCGTTATTGGTGACTGCGGCCGGTCCGCGGACGGCGAGCAGCACCTCGCCGGAGGTGGCGTTCGTCACGGTGGCGCTACGGGCGGTGAGGTTCGAGGCGTCGACCGAGCCGCCACCCTGGAAATCGCCGCGCAACACGCCGGCAGCGCCCCCGATTTCGAGCCGCCCGGAGCCGATCAGGCCGAGCGCGAGATTGTCGGCACTGACGTTGGCGGCGCGCAGCGTGCCGCTGCCCTCCACCGTGAAATCGACATTGAGCCCGGCGGCGCCCTGAATGCTCAGCTGCGCCGGGCCGACCAGGCGCGCCGAGCGCAAGCGGCGGGTGGCGAGCTCGATCGTGACCGGCCCGGCATCGGCGCCCGGCGTCCCGCCCCAGGCGGAGCGGTTGCGGCGGATGCGCAGGGTCTGGCCCTGAACGTCGACGGTAACGCGATCCAGCGCTGCCAAGCTGCCGCTCACCGTCGCCGCCGACGAACGGCCGACGACGAGGCGGACCTGATAGGGACCCTCGATAGTCACCCGGTCGAAATCGGTGACCGAGAGACGGCGGTCGACGGCCCCGGCGGGCGTGGCGAAGACGGCGAGCGCCAGCAGGGCGGCCATGATCCTGATCATGCAAGGACCATGGCGCCAAAAGATGAATCGTCAATAAGCGGCAGGCATCAGCCGCCGCAGTGAATGTCGCCCGAGCCCGATTTCGAGAGATTGCAGCGGGCGCTGCCGCGGACGGTCACGTCGCCGGAGCCGATCAGCGAGCCCTCGACCGACTCGCTCGCCTGCACGGCGACGTCGCCGGATCCCGCCACCGAAATCGAGGCGCGCCGGGTTTGCAGCCCGTCGAGCGCGAGATCGCCCGAGCCGGCGATGGCGAGGCTCGCCTGCTCGGCTTCGCCGGAGGCGCGAATGTCGCCCGAGCCGGCAATGTCGAAGCTGGCGACCCGCGCCCGCAGCGCGCCGATCTCCATGTCGCCCGAGCCAGCGACCGAGGCGGCGAAGGTCTGCGCCTGCACCCGATCGATCCGCATGTCGCCGGAGCCGCCGATCGAGGCCCCGTTCAGGGCCGGGGCGGTGACGTAGATAGTCACCCGGCCGCGATGGCCGAACCAGGAGCGACTCTCCGGCCGGGTGCCGATCCGGAGCGAACCGTTTTCGACCCTGATGTCGAGCCGCTCGATCGCCTCGGCATCGCCCTCGGCGCGCACCGAGGGCTGGCCGCCGACCGTGACGACGACGTCGTGGGAGCCTTCCAGCGCGACCTTCTCGAACGCGCCGACGGTAAAATCGCGGCGGCCCTGCTCGCCGCCGGCCTGGTGATCGCCGCTATTCTGGGCATTGCCGGCCGAACAAGCGGCGGCGAGGACGAACGGGACGAGGGCGAGCAGCTTGCGCATGATCCGGTCTCCTATAGCTGTATTAGCTACATAATACAGATGTGGCCGTTGCGATGCAACGAAAAAGGGCGGCCCGTTTCCGGACCGCCCTTGAGCGGGAACGGTTGCTGGCAACTGTCCCCATGTCCGATTGGCTCAGACCTCGTCCTTCACCCGGTGATGAATGGAGGCGGCCTTGTTGAGGATGTCGAGCAGCTTTTCGAGCGCCTGGCGCTCGTCGATCCCCTCCATCGCACCGAGCTCGCGGGCGAGGCGGGTGGAAGCGGCCTCGAAAATCTGCCGCTCGGAATAGCTCTGCTCGGGCGCGTCGTCCGGCCGGAAGAGATCGCGCACCACTTCGGCGATGGAGACGAGATCGCCCGAATTGATCTTCGCCTCATATTCCTGGGCGCGGCGCGACCACATGGTGCGCTTCACCTTCGGCCTGCCCTTCAGGGTGGCCAGCGCCTCCTGCATGGTCTTGTCCGAGGAGAGCTTGCGCATGCCGACGCTTTCCGCCTTGTTGGTCGGCACGCGGAGCGTCATCTTTTCCTTCTCGAAGCGCAGCACGTAGAGTTCGAGTTGCATGCCCGCGATATCCGTGGACTGCAATTCGATTACCCGGCCGACCCCATGCTTGGGGTAAACGACATAATCGCCAACGTCGAAGCTGAGCGCCTTCGTTGCCATCAAATTCAACCTTCCTTGGAAAAAGCCGCTTCTGGCGGATCAAATCCGCATCTGCCCCAAAAGACGCGTCTCATGAGACCATGGGCGGCGGCTTGTACTCGCTAAATCAGAGGTGCGAACGCACAGGGCATCCGCGTCGATGCCCGATTATATAGCACAAAATTGCGCCAAAATCTAGGCTTGCGGCGGCGCACCTCCGGCGGGCCTTGGAAGGTGCGATGCGACAGCTTCCCCTGTCGTCATGCTGACGAAGGTCAGCATCCATGAACATTGTCGGCGAAGACTCGTCCAGTCGCGTGTTCATGGATCCCGGATCAAGTCCGGGATGACGTGAGGGGGCTAGGATGACGTGAGGGGGCTAGGCTTGCGGCGGCGCCTCGCGCGAACGCATTGCGTCGACGCTCCACGGCCCCGGCCCGGCGAAGACCAGATAGAGGAAGACGAAGCAGTAAAGAATCGCGGCGTCCCCCATATTGTTGACCGGGAAGAAATTCTGCGGCGCGTGCGCATACCAATAGGCGACCGCCATCGTCCCCGAGGCCAGGAAGGCGGCGGGCCGCGTGAGGAAGCCGATCGCGATCAGGAGGCCGCAACCCAGCTCGAAATAGCCGGCGAATCCGGGGAGCGTGTTGAGCGGAGGCAGGTGCGTCGGGTCGGCCGCGGCGGGAAATCCAGCCAGTTTCTGCAGGCCGTGCTCCAGAAACAGGAGCCCGGTGACGATCCTGAGAATGCTGAGAAAGATCGGTGCCATCAGTCGCCCTCCCCCGGATCGGCCGAGAAATATTTGTCGAACTTGCCGTCCTCGCCCTTATGCTCGTCGGCGTCGGCCGGCGAATCCTTCTTGCGGGTGATGTTCGGCCATTCGGCGGAATAGGTCGCGTTCACCTCGAGCCATTTTTCGAGCCCGTTTTCGGTATCCGGCAGGATCGCCTCGGCCGGACATTCGGGCTCGCAAACGCCGCAATCAATGCACTCGGACGGGTTGATGACGAGCATGTTGTCGCCCTCGTAGAAGCAATCGACCGGACAGACCTCGACGCAGTCCATATATTTGCAGCGGATGCAGGCATCGGTGACGACGTAGGTCATAAGCTTCATCTCTCCCAGAGCCGTGGATTCCTAGGCCTCGCCGGCTTCGCTCGTCAATTCCGAATAGAGCGTACGTGCCTCGGCGGGCGGGCCGCGGCGGGCGGGCAGGGCCTCGACCTGCAGCACGCGGACCTGCCCGCGCTCGGCAAAGCTCAGCACGTCGCCGACCCGGACGGGGACATGCGCCTTGTCGACGCGCCGGGAATTGAGGCGCATCCGGCCGCCTTCCGCCATGGCCTGCGCCAAGGCGCGGGTCTTCACGATCCGGGCGAACCAGAGGAATTTGTCGACCCGCAGGCTCTCAGCCACGCTTCAGGCCTGCGAGCGCCGCAAAATGCGGTGAATCGGGCTTGCGCGGCGCGCTATGGCCGCGCCGCTCGCGGCCGTGCCAGATCCAGCCTTTGCCGGCATCGCCGGGACGGAAGCCGATTTCGCGCATCAGCTTCGCGACCGTTTCGGGCAACAGGCCCAGCGAGGTGACGAGCGCAATATTGACCGGCTCGCCGCCGCTTCGCGCCTCGTGGGCGTTGGCGGCCATCCGCTCAGCCATGTCGACACGGATCATCTGGGGCCCCGCCGTGCGGAAGCCGAGCCGGGCGAGCAAAGCGGGATCGGCTGGGGTCGGCAGCACGACCCCCGATTGCGGCGGCAGCTCGGGCATCGGCTCGCCCGCCGCGGCGGCGCGGAAGGCGGCACGCCAGCGCATCGCCTCGGGCTTCAGTACGGCGGGCATGAAGAGGTCGAGGGCGCCGATCCTGATGCCGAGCCGGGTGACGGCGCGGCGCTGGTCGCGATCGAGCGCGGCGAGCGCACCGGCCAAAGCGGGCCGGGCGACGATGCCGCCTTCGTCGACCAGCATGGCGAGCAAAGCGCGGACCGGCGCCGGCGCGGCCGGCTCCTGCGCGGCATGGCCGACGGCGCGGAGCGGCCCCAGCACCTTCTCGGCGCCTTCGCGCAGCCAGTCCTTGAGGCGCAGGATCACCGCCTCGCGTCCCTCCTTCGAAACCTGATCGAGCCGCCGATCGAGCAGGATGCGCGGAGAAAGCAGATTCTTGCCCGGACCGAGTTGCGCCACCTCGTGACCGCGCCAGAGGAGGGCGACCGGCCGACCCGCCTCGGTGCGTAAGGTGAATTGGCCTGCCTCGTCGGCGACGAGGGCGCCGGCGCGTTTCTCATATTCGCCGGCCAGCCGCCGCTCGGCGGTGGCGAGCAGCATCTTGCGGTCGGCATGGCGCGCGGCCGGATCGACTTCGAAGGCGAAGCCGTTGAGCCGCCCGATCGCATAGGCGCCGACACTGACCTCGCCCTCGGCATCGACGATCACCGGGAATTCGCCCGCGCCCCTTTTGCCGAGATCACGCATCAGGACGGCGGTGCGCCGGTCGACGAAGCGCTGGGTCAAGCGCTCGTGCAGGGCGTCGCTGAGCTTCTCCTCCACCGCCACGGTCCGGGCCGCCATCGTCTCGGGATCGGCCAGCCAGTCGGCGCGGTGGGCGATATAGGCCCAGGTGCGGACTCCGGCGATCCGGTCGGCGAGCGTCTCGATATCGCCCTGGACATTGTCGAGCCGGGCGACCTGCTCGGCATACCAGGGCTGCGGGATATGCCCTTCGGCGAGATAGCCGAAGAGCTTCGCGACCAGCCGGGCATGATGCTCGGGGCCGGTCTTGCGGAAATCGGGCAGGCCCGCGACGGCCCAGAGCCGCTCAACGAGGGCCGGGTCCGTCGCGCGCGCCGCGACCTCGGGATCGCCGGCCAGCACCTTCAGCACGGCGAGGTCGATCGCCTCGGGGGCGGGCCGAAGCTCGCGCCGGGCGGGGCGGCGCTCGAGCGATTTGATCAGCGCCTCGACGCCGCCGAAGTCGAGTTCGCTCTCGCGCCAGTAGAGGAAATCCAGCGGCGCGAAGCGATGCTCCTCGATCCGCTCGATCTCCTCGGGCCGGAATTCGGCGAGCGCATCGCCTTCGAGGGTAAGGCTGCCGAACGTCCCGTCGCGCTGGTGGCGGCCGGCGCGGCCGGCGATCTGCGCCATTTCGGCCGGGGTCAGGCGGCGCCGTCTGTTGCCGTCGAATTTCGACAGGCCGGCGAAGGCGACATGGTCGACATCCATGTTGAGGCCCATGCCGATCGCGTCGGTGGCGACGAGATAATCGACCTCGCCGGCCTGATACATGGCGACCTGGGCGTTGCGCGTGCGCGGGGAGAGCGCGCCCATCACCACCGCCGCGCCGCCGCGCATCCGGCGCAGCATCTCGGCGACCGCATAGACCTGCTCGGCCGAGAAGGCGACGATCGCCGAACGCGGCGGCAGGCGCGAAAGCTTGGCCGGGCCGGCATAAGAAAGCGTCGAGAAGCGCGGGCGCGTCGTGATCTCCGCCTTGGGGAGCAATGCGCGGATCATCGGCTTCAGACTTTCTGAGCCGAGGATCATCGTTTCTTCGCGGCCGCGCGCGTGGAGCATGCGGTCGGTGAAAACATGACCGCGTTCGGGATCGGCGCCGAGCTGTCCCTCGTCGATCCCGACGAAGGCAACGTCGCGCTCCCGCGGCATGCTTTCCGCGGTGCAGAGGAGCCAGCGCGCGTCCTTCGGCAGGATTTTTTCCTCGCCGGTGATCAGCGCCACCTGGTTTGCGCCCTTGAGCTTCACCACCCGATCGAAAACCTCACGCGCGAGCAGGCGCAGCGGGAAGCCGATCATGCCCGATGAGTGGGCGCACATCCGCTCCACCGCGAGGTGGGTCTTGCCGGTATTGGTCGGGCCGAGGATGGCCTTAAGCTCGGCGCTCATGCGTTCCTAGATCGGCCGCCGGTGCGCAAAGCGCAAGATTTCCCGTCGCTTGGCGCCGCCTTTCCTTTCATCGGGAAGGCTGGCCGCTTCGTCGCAGCCGGGGCGCGAGAGACGGTTTCGTAATTTGACATTAACCCTTTTTCTCCACAACCGTGGCGGCCTGCCGGGCGGGGTGCGCGGCGGGGGTAATCCAAGCGGGCGCGAGGGCGGCAAGCCTTGTATCAGGACAGCGATATCGTGGTCGGCGCGGCGCGCGGCAGCGCGGCGCTTGCGCCCGATCTGCCGCTGTTTCGCGGGGCCGCCGCCGCACCTTCCCAGCCCGCGTCGGCCTTCGGTGCCAAACCCCCCAATTGGCGCGACCGGCTTGCCGGGATCGACCTCGTCGTCGATCTCGGCCAGCGGATCGGCTCGCCCGAATGGCTGCGCGGCTTCGCGACCTGCGCCGGGCTTTGCTACGCGGCCTGGTGGCTGGGACCCGGCTTCCAGCCGCTGCCCGGAATTTCGCCCGTCCCCTTCGGCGACGTCCAGTTCGAGGAGGCCCGCGCGCTGGCGATCGCGCCGCTTGCCTACGGCGCCGATACCGGCCGCCGGCGGGCGCCGACCGACGCGGTGGAGGCGCTGGCCGAAAGCCCAGAGCGGCCGATCATCGATCTTCGTGCCACCTTCGGCCGCGGCGACAGTTTCGCGGGCCTGCTCGAGCGCGCAGGCGTGGCGAGCGCGGAGGCGAGGACAGCCGCCCAGCTGATCGGCGCCGCCGTCCCGGTCGATGCGATCCGCCCCGGCACGGTCATGGACCTTACCCTCGGCC